>DAHVFG010000150.1:0-5769 GCA_027317125.1 Chloroflexota bacterium
GAGTAAGGCCCAACGGCAACATAGAGGGCTATGCCTATAACTGTAACGGTCGTTATCATCAGCCAGAAGGAAGGGTGCAACGCCAGGAGTGAGATCGCGATAGCCGCGCCTATACCTCCAGCGAGAATGAAAGGACTACGCTTGCCTAGCGGTGTGTGCGTACGGTCGCTCCATTGGCCGACCAGAGGCTGAATCAACCCACCGAACAGCGAGCGTTCGTTGGCGAGCAGAGAGACAATGGTGGTGGGTATCTGGCTGCCCGCGGCGATAAAAGGTATACCTGCTGGCATGCTGTAGGTACCGAGAAAGAGAGGCAGGGCGTTGTTCATCATCGTGAAGACAAGGCCGCCCGCTATGCCACCTGTGCCGTATAAGATCATCTGCCTCAGGTTGAGGTCAGGGATTGTTTCTGCCGGTTCGGCGGCTAATTCGGCTTCTTCGGCGTCGGCAAGCGCCGCGCTGCTCTCGGGGAACGCGTTGGAAGTATGTGCCACCTAGCAAGTATAATCGCTTTGCAGTAGCCGCTGCAAAAGCTACGCTGGCGTTGGGGTGGCGCCTACCGGCTGTGCAAATATGAACGGAACGGTTATCCGCGAGCCGATGGTGGGGGCGGGAGGCTCGGCGTCAGTATTACGCTGTAATTGCTGCTCACAGGAGAGGAGGGAGATTTGGAGCGAGCTTTGCTTGATGTTGTTCTCTGCCCGGTGTGCAACGGCACGCTCTCACTAAGCGATGGCGCGGAAGTGGCTGCGATAGAGTATGCGGGTGGTGTGCGCGAGGAAGTCAGGCACGGCACGGTAGAGTGCGCTTGCGGGCAGCGATACCCGGTGGAGCGCTTTGTATTGTCTTTTGCGTCTCTCTTCGATCCTGTTTTGGCTCAGGAGGCGGCTTACTGGGAGCGTTATTATCTCTGGCTTCTTGAACACGGCTCGTACGGCTTTCATGACCTGCGGCTGGGGCAAGCCCCTTACATCACTCACGGGGTGCCGGAGCCTTTCCCAGCCGCTGATAGCCTTGATCGCTATGACATCCATCACCGAATCGCTGAGGACCCCCTCGTTCGCAAGGGGCATACGCTCCTGGATATAGGAGTAGGGCTTGGGTGGACCTCTCTTTACTTCGCCCGTGCCGGATACGCTGTCACCGCTTTCGAGCCGAGTCGCGGCCCCGTGACCGCTGCCAAGCGCTACGCAATGGAGCAAGGTATTTTCGTTGAATATATCTGTTCAGCGATGGGCGCGATCTCCTTCCGACCTTGCAGCTTCGACAGTGTGACGGCGTTTCACTCGCTTCACCATGTGCCAAACCTTGAGATCGAGTTGCATGCACTGCGTAGCTGGCTCTGCCCTGGCGGCGCTCTCGCTCTTGATGAGCATGTAGGCAATAGCCGGTTGGCGGCTGCCATTGGCGGGCAGGTCAATGCGTGGGCTGAAGCAGAGGTCTTTCCGAACTATCGCACTCTTTCAGAGGAGGCACTTGAAAGTCTTCCGAGTGAGCCTCACTCAGCACGGGAAGACGCCAGTGTTGACGAGCTTTTGCCGCTGGTGCGCCGGGTCTTCAATGTACGAGCCGAGCGTGCTCGCCACGTTTTTCTGGACCACTATCCTTTGATATATTACTTGCAGGAAGGGCGCGACCTTACCGCTTTCAGACATGCCCTGGCAATCGCCAACCAATTGCAGGAGCTGATTCGCCGCGTGGATGAAGAGGGCGGTGATTATGTCACCATCATCGCGGAGAATAGCACGCCGGAGGCCGCGCCTCCTGATGCCCTGCCTGACGGCGCGGCAAGCGATAGCCACATTCTAGAAGCAACAGCTACAGCGCCGCAGCCTTCCGCCCCAGAGAGTCAGGCAGCATCGCGACGGATCAGCGAGCTTGAGCGCCAGCTTGCCGAACAAAGCCTCTGGGCCGGCAGCCTGCAAAGCGAGTTACACCGGAAGAACGCAGAGTTGGAGCGTCTTTCGAAACATCTAAAGCGGTTGGAGAGCGGCCTTGTGATGCGTGTGATGCGCTTTCTCCCGATGAGAGAGCGCTAACGCTCATAAAAGAGGTCAGTAGCTAACCGCGAAGATGTAGACCCCTTCCGAAAAGTAGACGAGCTTATAATGCTGCACGTCCCTTCGCATAGTCGTGAGGTCGAGGCGCGGCTGGCTTGCTCCACCGCCTGCTCCCGAATAGACATAGCTGATTCCAAGCGCTTTCATCAGGCCTAGCGTAACAGGGTCTGAAAGAGTCCTGGGCTGGGCGATTGTCTGGTTTTCGACCAGCTTTAGCTGTGTTGATTCGTCGGACGGGTTCGTGCTGGTAAGTGGCTGGGTGTATTCCGCCAGTTGCTTTGTCATTGTGAAGAACGTTGGCGTGAGTGGGCGTTCGGTCCAGGCGCTGAGGGCGGGTACGCTGACGTTACGCTGAGCCAGCAGTGGCAGCCACATTCCTGCGTCGCTGGCGGTAACACCCCGCCCTTTGTAGCTGATCTGCGAAGAAATGAGAAACTTTGCATCGGGCGGCGTGTTAGCTTGAATCCACCGGAAGGCTTTCAGGTCGGCGGGCTGCACGTAGTTCCAGCGCGAAAGGTCGGTGACATGCGACGTATTCAGCAGGTTGGCGCAGAGAGGCGCTAGCGCCACGATGATAAGGGCGAAAGCTGGCGCGGGGGCTTTCACCAGCCTGGCAAGCGTCTCAAAGGCCCTGCTGATGCCGTAGCCACCCAGAGCGGAGAAGGGTATGTAAAGTGTGATTGCCACTGTGTAGCTGCCGATAGCGCCGGGCATGACCCAGAGGCTGGCAAATAGGAGGCCCGACCACAATGCGACTACCAGCGCGGCAGCAGGGGGTGTCAGGGCGACAGCGGTGGGTACGCGAGATGACTTCTTATTGAAGAAGCTACTGCGGTTTTTCACCAAGGCTGCGATCCCTGCGATCAGACCCACAAGGGCGAGCGCCGGCAGTGCGCGGCCGGTGTAGTAGCTGATACTCCCCGGATTGTTGTAGTCAGCGAGGTAATCGGGGGTGACTGTTCGCAGATGGCTGGTCAGCACAGGGAGATAGTTCACCACAAGATTGATGATCCAGGGGAAGGTGAGCAGTAACCCCGCGCCGACAGCCCCAACGCCGCGCGCCCATGATACTATAACAGCGCGCCAGTCTCCCCAGCCCATGATTAGCTGCCAGAGGGCAAGTGAGATGGCGAAGAGGCCAAAGAAGATCAGGATACGGTAGTGGACCACCACAAGCCCTGCCACACAAAGCGCGCAAAGCGCCAGATCGCTCCGCTTCCAGCGCGCGCTCATGGCCCGCACAAGAAAGACGAGCGCCACCGGCAGCAGCACCTGGCCGCTCAACTGTGTGTAGCGCCCCCAATTAACATAAAACGCGGGCATGATCGAAATGAAACCTGTGATCAGCGCTGCGCCCAGCCCCGCAAGGCGCGAGCCGAAAAGCTGGCGGTTCAACAGGTAGGCGACCGCGAGGGTGGTTACGTTAAGAACCTGTCCGGTGAGGAGAACCGCGTAAGGAGCCTGCGAGGAGGTTAGCTGCGCGAAGACAGCGGCCAGAGTGTGGAAGCCGAAGTGATAGGTGAAGGTATCGACAGGCACATAGGGCAGGTAGCCTGTGGGCACACGTCCAGTGTTTACGATGATGGTGGTTATCATCGTGTGGTGCAACGAGTCGCCCCAGAGCGGCACTGTCAGACCCTGTACATCACCGAGCCTGTAGTAAAGTGAAAATAGGAGCAGCCCGCCCAGGGCTGTGGCGGCGATCCTGCGCCCCGGCCTCAAGGGTGCAGCATTCCTTTCTTTTACCCACCTGTAGCTCACGTAGAGAGTTGCCACAATCAGGATAGACCACAAGAGAATTGGAGTGAAGCGTAACTGAAGTAGAGAGATGTAGAGGAGCAGAAGGGGCCAGAAAGCAATGCTCAGGCCGACTCCTACCAGCAGTGCGCGAGGGAAACTTACCGTCCTCCCGTCGCCCCCCAGTTGTTCTGCTGCGAGGTATAGCGCCATCCCAGGCAGCGTGAGAAATAGCGCCAGCACGAGCAGGTGAATATAAAGCTGTGGTGAGCTGAGGTCCATAAAAGTTCGGGCGCTCCAAAGCGATAGATACTATTCTACAATATCTAACGCGCTGCGAAGGGGCTAAGCACATCAACTATGCTACGCCGCCCTGCTGTACCTTTATAACTACGCATGTAGGTCGTGCCTGGGTAGAGAAGCTTTGTGCTATAATCGGCGAGTATGAAACCCGCCGTTTCCCCTTCTGCATCGCCCGCACGCCAGCCGATAGCTTCCTCTAACCTTGCGCCAGGTCACAGGGCGAGCGAGCTGCCCTGGCGCGTCGGGCTAGCCCTGATAATCATACTGATGCTGGCTTGCTACATACTGGCGTCTAACTCTTACTGGGTAGGGGACGACTTCAATTATGTGCGCCCAAAGGACTGGGGCACAGTATTGAACCTTTTCAATCCTGTGAACCGCCTGGTTTTCCGCCCTGTACACTGGGCCTTGTGGGCCGCGCTTTATGCTCTCTTCGGTACCGCGCCACTTGGCTGGCACCTTGTGCACTACGCGATGCATGCCACCAACATAATATGGGCCGCGCTCCTGATGCGCCAGATCACAGGCAGGAAAGACCTTGCTCTGCTGGCGGCGGCTTTCTTTGCTATTCAGCCCGCTCACCCTGAAACGGTCACATGGACAGGTGGGCAGGCCGACCTCGTCTTCGCCTTCTTCTGGCTTCCCGCTCTATGGCTCTGGGTGCGCTGGCGGCAGGGGGGGGGCCGCCGCCTGTGGCTCATCGCGGGGTTGCTTGGCTTTATCTCGATGTTCGGCAAAGAAGCCGCGCTGACGCTGCCGATCATGAGCTTGTGGATTGACCTGATCTTTGGGCGCGATTGGCTGCGCTGGCCGGGGAAGCGGGGCGCGGGCTGGTGGCGCGACTGGCGGCTCTATGCGCGTCTGCTGCTCGATCATTCGCTCTTTATCGCTGCGAGTGGCATCTACGCCGGTATGCGCCTCTTTCTGGTGCTGATAGGTCATGGCGGGTTGATGTACGGCTCGGCGCAGCTTGGCTTCTTCAGTCACCCGTTGGCGGTGCTAACGGGTTACACGATTCTCTCAATTGGCCCCTGGTGGGTGCCTTCGACTGTTTACGACTGGCCGATCTGGCTGCAATTGAGCGTTGTGCTTGTAGCTGCGGCTCTGGTTGTGGCGGCTATCAGGTGGGTGGGCCGCGTGGCTCTCTTTGCTGTTGGCTGGATGGGCATCAGCCTTATGTTGACTTTGCAGGCGGTAGCAAACAGGTGGTTTTATCTTCCTGCTGTCGGTTTGGGGCTGCTGCTGGCCTGCGTTTGGATCAAGCTCCGCGATACTCTATGGCAAACGGAGCTAACTAGAGGCAACATGGGCGCGCCGCGTGGCTGGCGAACGAGGCGCTTTGTGCTGGCTTTGCCCCTTGCCCTTATTCTGGCGTGGTGGAGTATCCTTACGCTGGTTCACAACGATTTGTGGCGGCAATCCGGCGAGGTATCGCGCGGTCTGCTCAACCAGATACGCACGCTGGTGCCTGCTCCTCCCAAGCCTTCTACTTTTTACCTGGCGAACCCGCCCTACGGGTACAAAAGCGTATTGCTCTTTCACTCAGGCTTTGGCGCGGCTATCGGCCACGTTTATAACGATTGGCAGGATTACACCGCTTACAACATTGCCGACGCGCCAGGACAGGTGCAGGCAGCGCTCTCCGACCCGTCGAAGCTAGGGCCTAATC
>DAHVFG010000151.1:0-5759 GCA_027317125.1 Chloroflexota bacterium
TCGTCTATTTTCGGACTAAATCGTACTTCCTTAATAACAATTTGCTTTTGACTCTTGCGAGAGTCACGGTCCTTCTTCGTCTGCTCGTACCTGAACTTACCATAGTCCATCAGCTTGCAGACAGGCGGCACTTCGTTAGGCGCGACCTCTACCAGATCCAAACCTCGCTGGCGCGCCAGGGCGAGGGCATCACTCGTAAACATGAGTGTGTTGTCTCCCGTGTCTCCCACCAGCCGGACTTCCCTTGACCTAATACGTTCGTTTACACGAAAATTTCTGCTAATGTCTTTTCTCCCTTCTTAGCTGCTAATCATACGAGAGGTGTATCGCAAGAAGTGAGGCCCTTGCAATAACCTCAATCGTGTCTCCATACATTAACACATTACTATACGTTAGTCAATAGCAATTTGTTCCTGCAACAGGGCAAACGCATCTAAATTGGGGCACGTACGGAGCGCCACGCATCCATGCCGAACTGAAGGAAGGTGGAATGGCGTGCAGTCTCAACCGTGTAGCTCGCCTCATGCACCAAGCAGGTATACAGGCAAGGAAGCGACAGGCATACAAGGTGACCACCACCGATTCCAAGCATAACTACCCCGTTGCTCCGAACACTCTCAACCGGCAGTTCTGGGCAGCTGCTCCGAATCAAAAGTGGGTCGGGGACATCACATATATCGAGACTCCAGAGGGCTGGCTGTACCTGGCAGCGGTGGTTGACATCGACCCACTCCCGCAAGGTGGTGGGCTGGGCGATGGATAGGCACATGGAGACCGACCTGGTAGCTTCGGCCCTGCACATGGCCTCTACCCAGCGGCAACAGAGCAGGGGGTTGCTGCATCACACAGACCAAGGCAGTCAGTACGCTCCGCACGACTACCAGAAGTTGCTCCGTGCTCACCACATGAGCATGAGCAGGAAAGGGGAGCGCTATGACAATGCCGTAATCGAGAGCTTTTGGTCAACACTGAAGACTGAGTGCGCGACTCGCGTCTATGCCTCCCGCCTGGAAGCTCGTCGTAAGTGTTCAGAGTTGGGGTGCAGGGGCGTCCCTCCCCTCGCCCCATGCCCCTCTCCCCTAGTGGGAGAGGGGGCTTTACTCCTGCTGAGTGCACAGGGGCCTGCCCCTGACGGGGTTACAGGGTTCTCCCCCCTCTCCCTTCATGGGAGAAGGGCATAGGGTGAGGGTAGTCGGGAGTACACCCGCACAGATACCCCAAGAAGATTGCTCCACCCTAAATCTGAACAGTTACAGCTCGTCAGAGCATATTCGAGCACATAGAGGTGTGGTACAATCGCCAGCGACGCCATTCGGCCATCGGCTATGTGAGCCCCGAGGTATTCGAGAGGGCGCACCAACAAAACATCACCGAGTCATTTGTATCGGGGTAAGCCCACACCCAGTGCCTGTAAGACGGTGCCAATCAGAGGGTGGGCAGCCTCTGATTGGCACCGTCTTACAGGCACTGGTAGAGTTGATGGGGGTGGATGCCGTGTGCAGTATCTCTCACACGATGTTAGCCTTGTACTCCGGTGAATACTGGTTGCGTAATCATTGAGCTTTTTCATGGTCGTTTTGTCTCACCTTAAATCTTGCCATTTCGCGGTCCGATTTTACAGGGCCATTATACTTATTCTCTCACCTTACGCAGATTGGCCTTTTTCGCGCCTGAACGCCAACTGTTTTAGCTTGGAAATCGTGCCTGATTGCGTAACGTGAGTTATTCTAAAGGAGAACGCCCTCCTGCTCCCGAAAATGAATAGGCCCTGGGCCTTCCAGGATGTTCTTGACGTTTCACCAATCTTGATGTATTATGTGACTGAATAGACAAATTCAGTCATTAGGTCACAATAGCCAACAGCAACGAAGAGATCTATGGCAATCAGCAATCGCGGCAAAACCGCCAATCAGAGGCCAATGGGCGAAGAATCACCCCGCCCACCCGGACCGGAGCCTGACGAGCGCGAACAGGGCCAGCGCTGGCAGCGTGAGGAGCGTATTCTGGACGCCGCCGCCGCACTACTGGTGCGCTGGGGCTATCGCAAGACCACGATTGATGACGTAGCCCGCGAGGCAGGTGTGGGTAAGGGCACCATTTATCTGCATTGGAAGGACAAAAACAAGCTCTTCAGTGATGTCATCTGGCGCGCAAGCAGGCAGGTAAGTGAAGAAATGATGCGGAGGGTTGCCGCCGATCCGGAGGGGGGGCTGTTTCATCGCATATGGACCCATGGAATGCTCGCTATCTTCTCCAATCCTCTCATGACAGCCCTCATGCAAGGGAGTCCTGATATCTTTCAGGGGCTGTTAGATACTATTGATCAGAAGACGCTCAACCAGCTTGTGCTAAATGCCGACGCTCATATTGTACAGCTTCAGGAGGCGGGACTAATCCGTCCTGATCTTCCGGTTCCCGTCATCACATTTCTGATTGGCTCTCTGAAGATTGGCATCATCAACGTCTCTGACCTTATTGGGCAGGAACAGATGCCATCAATAGAACAGCTTACCGAAGGGCTCAGCGACCTGATGCGCAGGTGGCTGGAGCCCGAACAACTCCCCGGCGACAGCACTGTTGGCAAACAGATTATGTTCGATTGGCTTGAGCGAGTCAACAAAATTGCGGAACAACTTCAGTAAGAAAAGGTGGTGAAAAGGATGCCGGCAATCATTGAAGTAGAGAGTCTCTCCAAGAGTTATGGCGGCAAGCGTGGAATAATCGACCTCTCCTTCCAGGTGGAGGAGGGCGAAATCTTTGGTTTTCTTGGCCCGAATGGCGCAGGCAAAACCACCACCATTCGGCTGCTGATGGCGCTTCTTCGAGCCGATTCGGGCACAGCCCGCATTGCCGGGATGGACGTCTGGGAGCAGTCTGTGGAGATCAAAAAGCTGGTCGGCTACCTTCCTGCTGAGCTCTCGCTCGACCCGAGCCTCACCGGCGGGCAAATTCTCGAATACTTCGGCCACCTGCGCGGCGGCGTCGACCAGGAATACCTGAAAAAGCTGATAGCCCGGCTGGACTTTGATCCTACCCGCAAGTTCCGCCAATATTCAAGCGGCAACAAGCGCAAGATCGGCATAATTCAGGCGTTCATGCACCGCCCCCGCTTGCTGGTGTTGGACGAGCCGACCAATGGGCTGGACCCGCTGAACCAGCAGGAGTTTGACCGTATGATCAAGGAAGTGCGCGCCGAAGGGCGTACAGTCTTTCTCTCTTCGCATATCCTGACAGAGGTAGAGCAGAGTTGCAGCCGCGTCGCCATCATCCGCGAGGGACAACTGGTGAGGGTGAGCGGCGTGGCCGCCCTCAAGGATATCAAACGGCACGAACTCACCATCACCTTTGCCGGTGCCGTGCCGGTCGAGGCATTCGAGGCTCTGCAAGGCGTCGAGAGCGTCGAATCGGTGGACGATGGGCATACGCTGCGCCTCGATGTGTCAGGCGGCCAGGATGCTATAGTCAAGGCTGCGGCGCAGTATTCGGTGGTGACTATGTCCAGCCACGAACCCAGCCTGGAAGATATATTTCTGCGCTTCTACGAAGGGGACGGCAACGCCGACAGGGAGGCGAGCCATGTGGTTCAGTAGTATCTATCTCAAAACCCTTCGTGATTTCCGTATAGCCATCTTTGGCTGGGGCCTGGGCATAGGGTTGCTCATGCTCACAGTTCTATCTACGGTCTCGGCCCTGGAGAGTACAGCTGCTGCGCGTGCTTCGCTCATCAGCCTGGCCAGCTCCTTCTCCTGGATCGCCGAGCCTGTCGCGGTGAATACGCCTGGGGGCTACGCTACCTGGAAATATGGTTTTACTATTCTGGTGATGGCCCTCTGGCCGCTGCTTGTGGGCAGCCGCATGCTGCGCGCTGAGGAAGAGCGCGGCTCGATGGATGCGCTACTTTCGCTACCCCGCGGTCGGTGGCGTGTGGCGCTGGAAAAGCTGGCGGCCATGTGGACGGCGCTGCTGGTGATAGCACTAATCATCGCCTTGCTGGTGTTTGCGGGCGGCGCAGGCGTCAGTGCTGATTTTGGTCTGGGAGGTGCTTTACTCTTTGGGCTGAATCTCGCGCTCATCTGCGGCGTCTTTGGTAGCATCGCTCTGCTGGTATCTCAATTCACGCAGGAGGCCGGCCCGGCAGCGGGGGTGACGGGTGGTTTGCTGCTGCTCTTCATAGTTGTAGATATGATCCATAGGGTCGTCCCCGGCACTGAGTGGCTTAGCCGCCTTTCGCCTGTCTACTACTACAACCTGAGCAAGCCTTTGGTGCCAGGATACGGTACCGATCCGGTCGCGATGCTGGTGCTGCTGGGCTTGAGCGCCCTCTTGAGCGGGACGGCGCTCTGGCTATTTGTGAAGCGCGATATAGCCAGGACAGTAACACTGCCCAGATTTCTGCACATGCCTGAACGTGCTGTGCGGCCTGAGTATGCACTGCCGGTGAATGACTGGTCGCTGCGCTCGATCTATGCGCGCAGCATGGCCAAGCTTGTGGTGCCCACCTTCTGGTGGACAGTTGCTATCGGTGGATTCGCCGCCTGGATGGTCTTCATTGTTGAGCAAACGGCACAGAAACTCCAGGACCTTTACAATAGCGCACCTTTGCTGAAAGATACAATTACCAAAGTCGGTAGGGGCGATGCCAATACCAATGCCTCTATCCTGAGTTTCCTCTACCTGATCTTACCTGTTATGTTGATGGCCTTTGCCGTCACCCAGGCGGGTCGGTGGGCTGCCGATGAAGAAGATGGACTGCATGAGTTGGTGCTGTCAACGCCGCAGCCGCGCCTGAGGGTCTTGCTCTCGCGATTTGGTGCCGTCGCTACGGCGACGGTCATTATTGGCGTTGTTACCCTGGTGCTGACGGCTCTGGCCGCCGCGGCTGGCGGCTTGGCGCTTGACGGTGGTAACCTGACAGCAGCCACACTTTCAATAATACCGATGGGTCTGCTGATGGCGGCGCTGGGCTACCTCTTCTCCGGCTGGCTGCGCACGGCCATAGACACTGGCCTGTTGAGCTTCTTACTGGTGATTTGGTTTTCCATAACTTTCATTGGCCCGGAATTGAATCTGCCTGAGGGTGTGCTGCGGCTGTCAGCCTTCTACTACTATGGTACGCCTCTGCTGCATGGCCTGCCGCTGGGTGATATGTTGGGTGTGCTGGCGGTTAGCGCCATGGCACTCGTGCTGGCGTCAGCGCGCTTTGTACGCAAGGATATTGGACGCTAGAGAGCGTCTTCAGGGAGAGCCTCATCATCCGCTCTGCTGAATTCGGGGTGGACAGCTATCCAGAATGTCACAAGCAATACCAACATGCCCGGTACCACGAACAACAAAGAAAGGTCGAATTTGCTTATTGCTCTTATGAAAATAACGCGGAGCAACCAGTAAGAGCCTACCGATGCAACAATCTCTTATACGCGCTTCCCTTCGCAGGGAGCAGCAAACGATGGTTCGTGAGGGCTCCGGGGCCAGCCTGCTGTACAGGCTCGTGGCCTAAGAAGCGCCGACCCACGTACTGGTTGCTCCACTACCAGTATAGCGCATTTTCATTCACGATGGTGCCCCGCACGGGCATGGTGCCTGCTGCTGTGAATCCCACCAGAGCTACAATGGTGCTAGAAATCAATAAAAGCTTGCGCATCTTGCTTCTCCTTGTGCTCAGAAAGGGGTAGGTCTCTATCAAATGATGGCTTGCAGCTGAGAGGGTCCTTGAGTTGGTTTCTGGACCAAAATACTACAAGATTCCTTCGCCTATAAAT
>DAHVFG010000152.1:0-5756 GCA_027317125.1 Chloroflexota bacterium
TGGGGAGCAGCGACGGTTTAATATACAGGCTGCGATGCGAGCTGTCAGGGTAAATACCAAGCATGGTCTGGCAAAAATGGAGAATGGAGCCTGCGGCCCACGCCTGCGGGCTGCAACTAACGGGGTATTCAGCAGGCACCGAGTAGTAGCGCAGATCGCGGGCAAAGCCGCAGTAAAGCTCAGGCAATCTGAACATCTTGAACCGGATACCTGCCTCCACAACCTGCTCCATCACCTCGGCAGCCTCTTTGTGGAAACCGTAGCGGCGCAGCCCCGCCACGATGATGGCGTTATCATGCGGCCAGACACTGCCATTGTGATAACTCATAGGGTTGAAGTGCGGCTCTTTGCTTGAGAGTGTGCGTATCCCCCAACCGCAAAGCATATCGGGCATCATCAGCCGCTCGACCACCTGAGCAGCCTTGTCGGGGTCGGCGATGCCACAGTAGAGGGCATGGCCGGGGTTTGACGAAACACTCGGCACCTGGTGGTTAGAGCCATCGAGAGCTTGAGCGTAAAAGCCCGCTTCCGGCATCCAGAAGTCGCGGTTGAATCTCTCTCTAAGCACCTGCGCTTCTCCAGCGAGGCGCGCTCCCGTCACCTTGTCGCCCCGGCTCATCAATAGCTCGGCCATGCCCATCTTGGCGGCATAGACATAAGCCTGTGCCTCCACCAGTGCAATCGGCGGCTCCGGCAGCTTGCCGTCAACGAACTTGAGCGAGTCGTAGCTGTCCTTCCAGCCCTGGTTGCGTAGGCCCCACCGCGATTTAGAGGAATACTCGATAAATCCGTCGCCGTCCATATCGCCGTAGTTATCTATCCATTCCAGGGCGCGCATCGCGTTGGGCAGCAGGTCGCTGTAAAGGGCATCATCGCCTGTCCAGCGCATCGTCTCGACGAAGAGCATAATGAACAAGGGCGTGGCGTCTACGGTGCCATAATATGGAGTGTGCGGGATTTCGCCCAGCTTTGCCATTTCGCCAAAGCGTATCTCGTGTAATATCTTGCCCGGCTCCTCATCACGCCAGGTGTCTACTTTGTCACCCTGATAACGAGCGAGGAACCTGAGGGTGCCCTCAGCAATGCGGGGCTTGAAAAGGAGTGTTTGCAGCCCCGTGATAAGGCTGTCGCGCCCAAAAGGAACCGAGTACCAGGGTATGCCTGCGGCAGGCAAAAGGCCGCCGGGCACGAAGTCCACAAGCACACGCAAATCGGCCAGCGAGCGGTCCAGAATGCTGTTGAAGACCTCGTTGTCGGTGCGCAGCGATGTACTCTCGGTGTACCAATCCTCGTAATCTCGCCGCAGGTGGCGTGCATCCGCATCGAAGAGCGAAGCAGGCTGGTACTCAGAAGCGCCTTCGGGCACGGCGGTGACATTCATGAACCAGGGTTGGTGGGGAACAAGATATACCTCCCACTCAGCGTGCGCTGAAGGGGGCACAATAGTTTCTTTGATAGTAGCAGCGTTGCCAGGATAGATGGCGTCAAGCCTCTGGGCAGTCACCGGCTGCTCAGGGGCCTTCTCTATCCACATATGAGTTGGGGCAGGATCGAAAGAGATACTGGTGTGCCGGTCTATGTGGTCGAGGCCCATATATGAGAGGATAAGCACGCTACCCTCCCATCGTGGTTCATTTATGACACCGCGATTGTTACGTGGGAAGCCACGTATGTCAAACATATCGCGGAAGTCAGCGGCGAGATTCAGGCGCAAACGCAAGCGCACAGGGAAAGGGTTATAATTGAACAACCCAATACGCTCGCGCATACCACCCTGTATGAGGCGGTTGCGCCTCAACGAAATAGTATTCTGGAGAATGGCGCTCCCATCTTCCAGGCCGAGCGCCGGGTTGGTGAGCTGCAAGTTAGACATGAAGTTGTGCTCACTTGATGCGGATAGGAGCACAGGTTCTTTGCCTTCGATAGTGAGGGTGTAGAGAGAGAGGTAGCGGGTATCCTTGTAGTAAAGGCCGAGACTACTCCCCTCCGGCATGTCGCCCATGCTGTTACTGGTGACAAATATCTGGTCTTCTTTCAGGACAAGCTGCTCAGAAACTTGTTCACTAGGTTGAGCCAATGGGGTGCTCCTGGGGAGTGCTAAGTGATGCGCATCGTGCACTGCATAAATGATAGCGCGAAAGTGGTCGGCACTTCCCGCATTTGAGAGATTGTAGCATAAGGACAGGGGAGTGACAAAGGTAATGTGGCCCGTAACTGTTCAGAGTTGGGGTGGAGCAATCTGCAAGGAGAAGCTGTGGAGGCGTACCCTCACCCCCGCTCACCTACCCTCACCCCATGCCCCCTCTCCCATGAAGGGAGAGGGGGCTTTAATCACCCTTGTAACCCCGTCAGGGGCCTGCTCCTGTGCACTCAGCATGCACAAAGCCCCCTCTCCCATGAAGGGAGAGGGGGCATGGGGTGAGGGTGCGTAAGGGCAGGTGAGGATACGCCCGCACAGGCACGCCTTGACGATTGTCCACTCTAACTCTGAATGCTTACTCAGAGCCGCTAACAAGGTAACTCACCGCAGAGACGCGGAAGACGCGAAAGGGGTAATGGATCTCCTCTGCGCCCTTGCGGTGAGTTACTACCCAACCACGAAAGTTCGGGTTATACTGGGGACATGAATATCAAGCAGGAACTCCGGGGTCTGGTAGAGTTCAGTCCTGAAGTAGGGCAGGCGCTAAAGGAAGGGCGCGCGGTCGTTGCCCTCGAATCTACGGTAATCGCTCATGGGCTTCCACAGCCGCTCAATCTCGCGGTGGCAACACGCATGGAGGAGGTAATCAGGGAGACAGGGGCGGTGCCCGCCACAATCGCCATCCTTGACGGCAAGATAATAGTAGGCTTAAGCTCAGAGCAGATTGAGCGCGTAGGCTCTTCGGCTGCTATTTCCAAAGCCAGCCTGCGTGACCTGCCGCTCCTGCTGGCACGTGGCGAAAGTGGAGCTACAACTGTATCAGCCACCGCACATCTTGCCGCCCAGGTAGGGATCAAGGTTTTCGCCACCGGAGGCATAGGTGGGGTGCATAGAGGTTGGGAAGAAACCCTGGACATATCCGCAGACTTACCGGCCCTTGCTTCCACGTCTATAGTGGTGGTTTGCGCCGGTGCCAAGTCTATACTCGACCTGCCTGCCACCCGTGAATGGCTGGAAACTCATGGCGTGCCCGTGTTAGGCTTCGGCACCAACCACTTTCCAGCCTTCTACGCCAGAGTGAGCCACCCACCACTCCCTGTGGACGCCAGGGTAGAAAGTGCCGAAGAGGTGGCAAGCGTCTTCAAGCTGCGGCGACGACTCGGCTTCATCGGCGGCGTGCTGGTATGCGTGCCGGTACCTGAAGAAGGAGCGCTCGCCACAACCGAAGTAGACCGCGACGTGCGGCACGCGCTGGAGGCTGCCCAGGAAGCAGGAGTAAGAGGGCGTGAGCTAACCCCTTTCCTCCTCAACTCTATAGCCTCATCCACACGCGGCAGGTCGCTGCAAGCCAACCGCCTGTTGCTGGAGAACAACGCCAGTATAGGCGGGCTAATCAGCCGGGCGATTACCCCACCGCAGTTTGTCTGAGAGGGACCCATAGTGCGTAATGTGTAGTGGATCAGGCAAAGATATGCTTTGCCTGTACCGAGACGTATTACGCATCACTCAGTATTAAGTGCGCAATACGAGGATATCTTTGCCTCCCAACTTTTTTGCTACTGTGGCGCTCGTATTTGGAGCAACCTTGCTCGTTTCGCTAGGGCTTACCCCTCTGGTGCGGCGGGTAGCTTTGCGGCGCGGGCTGCTCGACATGCCAGGCGAGGCGCGGCGGGTGCATAAGGTGGCGGTGCCCAGGCTTGGCGGGCTGGCGATATACGCTGCTTTTGCGGCAGGTGTGATGGTCATGTTCGCGGCGGGCGTGCAAAATGCCCACATGAGCGAGAGCGGCAACGGTCGCTTCGAGCCAAGCCGCATTCTCTTTTTCCTGCTGGGGGCGGGTATTATCACAGTGGTGATGGCTGTGGACGACATGCGCGGTATCCGGCCTCTGCCCCGGCTCATCTGGCAAATAGGAGCCGCTTTGCTGGTGATAGTTCCCGGCCTCTTGTGGCCCGGCGGCCCTAACGCGCAGCGCAACGGCCAACTGGAAGCTGCCGGTACTCTCCACTTTGACCAGGGCGCGGGCGTAATAGCTACGAGCGTGCAAAGCCCTCTTGGAGGTGGCGCTATAAACTTACCTATTATTCTGGCTGTGCTTTTCACCACCTTCTGGATAGTGGGCATGACCAACACTATCAACTGGATAGATGGCCTCGATGGTCTGGCGGCGGGGGTAACTGTGGTGGCTTGCGGGGTGCTTTTCCTGCTGACTGTCTTGCTGAAGCAGTACACCCTGGCCTATTTGCCGTTGATACTGGGGGCGGCTACCCTCGGTTTTTTGCCCTACAATGTCCACCCGGCACGTATTTTCATGGGGGACTCGGGGGCTATGTTCCTCGGCTTCTCTCTGGCCGTTATATCAATAATCGGCGGTGCGAAGCTCGCTGCCGCTCTGCTTGTCCTCGGCATACCGATATTCGACGGTATATATATGATGATCTACAGGCTCTATCGCGGGCGCTCGCCTATGTCCTCCGACAGAGGCCATCTCCATCACCGCTTGCTGGACATAGGGCTTAGCCAACAGCAGGTTGTGATGATCTTCTACTTGCTCTCTGCAACTTTCGGGATAATAGAGTTGCTCCTCCCGACAAGCCAGTTAGAGATATTTGGGGTGTCGCTGTCGAGCGGCTCGTTCAGACTTTTTGCGTTGGCTGCCCTTGTCATAGTGCTGGTAGCGTTGATGATATACATTACCCGGCGCAGCTTCGACCGTGTGAGCACAGGTGGAAGCGGAACGCCCGGCGAAGGCGACGGGGGCACTACGGGCGCCCCCAAGCTGTAACGCTCTTTCCCTAATCTATGCAGCGCTTCTTCGTTTCCCCCGATACCTTCTCCACAGGCCAGGTGCGACTCACCGGCGACACGGCCCGCCAGATAAGCAGAGTATTGCGTATGCGGCCCGGCGATGAGCTACTGCTTCTCGATGGGAGCGGAATGGAGTACAAAGCCAGGCTCACTACCCTCGACAAAGAGGATGTGTGGTGTGAGATGCTGGAGAAACATGCAGGGAGCGCCGAGCCTTTCCACAGAGTAGACCTCTATTTATCTTTGCTCAACAAGCCTGATAAGTTCGAGTGGGCATTGCAGAAGTGCACTGAATTGGGCGCTGCTCGCTTTATACCTGTGGTAGCAGAGCGCAGCATAGCCGATGCCCCCGGCCCGGGGCGGCAGGAGCGCTGGGAGCGCATCATTCAGGAAGCCGCCGAGCAGAGCGGCCGCTCCACTTTGCCCTCTCTATCGGAAGCTATACCTCTCAAGAAGGCGATTGTTATGGAGGGAGAGCGGGTTCGCGCAACGCCTGGCGGGGCGCATCTCGCCATAATGCCGGCGCTGAGAGCCGCACACTCTCTCCATGACTTACTCACCGCCTCTGAGGGCACAGTACGCTCAACAAGCCTTTTCATTGGGCCTGAAGGCGGCTTCTCCGAGTCGGAGCTTGGCATGGCGCAAGACTGCGGCATACACCTGCTGACGCTAGGCTCCCGCACTTTGCGTGCCGAAACCGCTGCGGTTGCAACGCTCACAATAGTGATGTACGCGTTCGGGGAGATGGGTGGACAATTCGTCTAACGCCGTTATCCGGCGACAAGATAAACCACTTTGTCACTGTTCA
>DAHVFG010000153.1:0-5689 GCA_027317125.1 Chloroflexota bacterium
GTCAGCGTCTGTGGGGCCAGCGTTGACCTTATCGAGGGCTGCTTGCGCCGCGTCTACCTTTGATTGGGCCTGGGCTATCTCCTGAGGCGTGGCACCTTTCTTTACTTTGTCGAGGTTGGCTTTAGCCTGGTTTACGCTCTCCTGGGCCTGGCGCAGGTCGTCGGCGGAAGGGCCTGCTTTGAGCTTATCGAGGGCTGCCTGGGCCTGGTCCACGGCGGCCTGGGCAGCGGCGACATCGCCGGGTAGCCCGCCTGTTTTGAGGGCATCCAGCTTGGACTGTGCCTGGTCTACCTGCGCCTGGGCTGCCGCCACGCTGCTTGCTGTGCCGCCGGATTTGAGGTCGTTGACTTTAGCCTGAGCTTGATCTACTTGCGCCTGGGCTGCGGTGATCTCCTGGGGCTTTGGACCCGCTTTGAGCTGCGCGAGCCTGGCGTTTGCCGAGTTGACGCCTGCCTGGGCTACGGCTATATCTTGAGGAGAAGGGCCTGCTTTGAGTTTATCGAGGGCTGCCTGGGCGTCTGCGATTTGCGCATCGGCCTGGTTCAGCTGGGCTATCTCGCTTTGTTTGGCGGCGGTGTAGTCGAGGTTAGCCTGGTCTACCTTACCTTGAGCGTCCTGTACGTCGCGCAGGGCCTTTTCTTCGGCACGCTTCTGGTCGTCGGTGAGGTTTTTGGGGTTAGTCTGGTCGTTGTCGAACTTTATCTTGCCGTAAGTGTCTTGCGCGTTTTGGAGGGCATTTGAGGCTTGCTGCAAGGCGATGCGCGCCTGCTCTTTGTTGTTGGAGGTGGTGGCGGCTACCTGGACTTTGCCGGCTTTTGCCTGGTCTATTTTGGCCTGGGCGGCGGCGATGTCGCTGGGGTTGGGTGGCGCTTTTAGCTGGTTGAGGTTAGCCTGGGCCTGGTCAACTTCGGCTTGCGCGGCGGCTATTTCTTGCTGGGTAGGGCCTGCTTTGATAGCGTCGAGGTTGGCTTGCGCCTGATTACGCGATGCTTCTGCCTGAGCTATCTGGTCAGGGCTGGCGGGCTGGCGGGCTGTTTGCAGGTTAGCTTGAGCCTGGCGGAGAGCGGCCTCGGCTCCGGCGATATCCTGCGCTGAGGCGGGCTGCTTTGCCGTCTGGAGCCTGGCCTGAGCCTCTCTGAGGGTAGCTTGAGCCCCGGCTATGTCACTGGCTGACGCTCCTTTTCTGATGCCGTCGAGCTTGGCCTGGGCTGCGTTTAGCTGGGCCTGGGCAGCGGCGACGTCCTCAGGGCGACCTCCCGCCTTTGTCTGGTTTAGCTGGGCGATGGCGGCGTTGAGGTCGGCCGTGGCGGCGGCTATGTCGGCGGGCTGCGGGCCCTCTTTGGCTTGCTGTAGCTTCAGCTTGCTGATTTCCAGTTGTACTTTGGCTTCATTTAGCTGCCTTTGCAGGGCGGTAGTGTCAAGCTCGGCGAGCAGTGTGCCGGGTTTTACGGCATCTCCTTCTTTTGCAAGCACTCTGGCAACCTGGCCGCCCGACTTGAAGGAGAGATTCGCGCTCGTCTGGGCCGTCAACTTGCCCGTTGTCTGTACGGAGGAGATGATCGTGCCGCGCCGGACGGTGGCGGTGGGGAGGCTCTTTGGCGGGCTGAGGAAGAAGTAGGCTGCTGCTATGGCTATGGCAAGGAGCAAGAGCAAGGGTAGGGCGAGCCTCAACCTGCGCCTCTTTGGGGGCAGCATCTGCGCTTCGCCGGTTGTGCCAAAGGTCGAGGGGAGGACGATAGGGGAGGCTATTGTCGGGTCAAGGTCGGGACGCGAGACGCCGTCAGGGTGTTCGATGCCGTTGCCTGGGGTTTTGTCATGTCGTGGCAATATATCTTTCATATCTTTTCGCTTTCCGTTAGATGCCTGTATTCCATTGTTAAGTATAGCGCAAAAAGGACAATGCTGTTAGAGGACGATGGGATGTAACTGTTCAGAGTTGGGGTGGCGGAACAAAGTTCAAGGGTATATGTGCGGGTGCGCCCTCGCCTGCCCTCACCCGCCCTCACCCCCTCTCCCACAAGGGGAGAGGGGGCTTTCTCCCTCACCCCATGCCTCTCCCTTCACGGGAGAGGCATGGGGGCTTTGTGCCCTCTAACTCTTGTTCTGAATGCTTACGATGAGGCTACACTGAGGGCCGCGAAGAGGGTGTGGGCTTACGACTTACTCGTATCTTAGCGCCTGGCTTACTTTTAGATGGGCTGCGCCGAGGGCAGGGCCTATGCTTGCTACTGCCGTCAGCAGGAGGGTGAAAGCGAGAGCATTTGCTATCATAGCTGCTGGGAAAACGAAGTCGAGGGGGAAGAGGACGTTTGCCATCAGCCACACGAGGCCGCGAGCCAGAGGGTAGCCGATGAGGAGGCCGAGGAGGAAGCCCGCGCCGCCCATGAGCAGAGCCTCTGTGAGGAATATCTGTATGAGGTGCGAGTTGCGCCCGCCTATGGAGCGCATTACGCCGATTTCGCGGCGGCGCTCCAGCACGTTGAGGGTGAGAGTGTTAGCGATGCCGATGCCGCCTATCGTGCCTACGATGACGGTCATAGCATAAAGGAGGATAGTGAGTATCTTGCTAGCTTCGAGGCTGCTCTCTTTGTCGGCGTAGGAGGCGAGCATACCGGGCGACAGCGTGTGATACTTGCGCTCGATCAGGGCGAGGGCGTTCTCCACATAAGCGGCGTCTGATTGCTGCAACTTTACAGCGAAGAAATCGGCTGCGCCTGAGCGACGCATCAGCCGGGAGGCTGTGTCGAGGGGGACGAAGACTTTGCCTGTGGCTGATGATTGCAGGCTTTGCGCGTCGTCGTTCACCAGGCCCACTACGAGGAGGCTGGTGTCGGTGCCGCCTACGGTTAGCTCCACTCTGTCGCCGGGGTGGGTGTTGGTGGCAGCGGCGAACCTGTCGGAGAGGACCGTTGCCTCCGGCTCGTCGCCATTGAACCATCTGCCTTCTGTGAGTCTGTAGCGGTAAAGGGTGGTGTCGGGTGGGATGCCCCACATGGTGACGCGGGCAGCGCCGACAGAGGCGGCGGATGAGGCCCACGGCTCGACCTGCTTGACCTGTGGCATCGAGCGTAAGGTGGCGGCGAAGCCCTGCCCTACAGGTTCCTGGAACCAGACCCAGGCGTCGGAGCCGTAGAGGTCGTAGGCGTGGTCTATGGATGTGATTACCGAGTTGGAGGTGCTTTGGGCCGCGAGGAATGCCGCCGCTGCCAGGCCGATAGCGCAGACCGTCACGAGGTTGCGCCCTTTGCGCCGGGCGAGATTACGGATCGCCATCGCGGGCACACGGGGCAAGCGGCTCATCTTCTGCACTAACCTGTCGAGCCAGCCCTGCCCGTACGTCGCGCTGATGCCGTAGCTGTCGAGGGCCTTGCGCACGGTGATGGAGGCACCCTGCCAGGCGGGGAGAAGGGCGGCGAGGGTAGTTACGCCCACCCCTACGCCTATCCCCTGTAAGATGTCGAGGGGGTCTACGCGGAGGCCGTTGATTGTGAGGTTGAAGAGGTTGCCGAGATAGAGGAGGAGAGCGTAGCCGCCCAGAGTGCCGAGTAGCAGCCCTATGCTTGTGCCTACGATGCCGTATATCACACCCGCTACGACGTAGATGCCGATTACTTTGCCGCTCGTGGCGCCGATGGCCTTCATCGCGCCTATCTCGCCCATTTGCTCTGAGATGACGGCGGCGAGGGTGTTGGCTACGAGGAAGGAGGAGATGACCAGCCCTACTATGGAGAAGACGGTCATGAGGGAGACGAGAGCGTCGAGCTGTTTTTTCCCTGTGTAGTCGTCAGGGTTGCGCTCCCAGTAGGAGCCGAAGGCAAGATTGCGCTTGTCAAAGACGCGCTCTATCTCCTGGCGTGTATCGGTGCGCACGCCGGGCGAGAAGTCTTTGAGGCGCACAAGTAGCTGGTTGTCGCCTGCCGCGCCGTACATCTTCTGCACTTCGGTGTCTAATGTGTAGGCGACTGAGGTGCCCAGGATAGAGGCTGTGGGGTAGGATGGGGATTTGGCGAAGCCAACCACTAAGAGGGTCTGCGACTGGTTGCCGGGTCCGGCTCGGTAGAGTATCTGGTCGCCTATCTGGATGGGGGCGACATCTTTGACGGAGGCTTCGAGGGCGACTTCGCCGCGCCGGGGCCAGCGGCCTTCTACGAGGTCAATTTTGTTGACGCGCATGTCGCCGAAGTTTTTGATGCCGTTGAAGTAGATGTCGCGCCAGGCTCCGGTAGCGTACCATTTTGTGTAGTATGTGGCTCGCAACTCGGCTGCGGCGACGTTTTGCACCTGGTTGACAGCGCCGATAACGTTGTCGGGGGCCTGGGAGAGCCACCAGCGCATATCCTGCTGCGAGTTATTGTTATAGGCAGCGGTTTGGGCGGCGGTCATGTTCTTGGAGGTTGAGGTGATCGCCACGATGCCGGCAACGCCGATGACGATGCCTATGATGGTGAGGAAGGAGCGCAAGCGCCTGCGGGTGAGGTCGCGGTAGGCTTTGCGAAGTGAGATTAGCATTACGAGTTACGAGTTACGAGTTACGAGTTACGAGTTACGAGTTATGAATTGATGGGAGTAGGGGGAGGTGTTGCTTTTTATTATACCAATAAGTGTGCGTGGTAGGTGAGAGTGTGGCCAATCAGCAGGTTAGCATTGTAGAAGGGCAAGGCCCTGCACCCCTAATCTGAACGTTTACTTGCAGAGGTAAGTGTTCAGAGATGGGGTAGGGAAAGGACCCTCACCCCCAACCCCCTCTCCCATGAAGGGAGAGGGGGCTTGCTTGCTGGTGAGTATCAGGGGAAGGGGACACCCCTGCACCCCTACTTTGAACGCTTACAGAGAGAAGTAAACGAGAGTAGGGGTAGGGAGAGGACCCTCACCCCCCAACCCCCTCTCCCATGAAGGGAGAGGGGGCTTGCTTTCTCGTGAGTATCAGGAGACAACCCTAATACCGCGTCAGGGGCAAGACCCTGCACCCCTACTTTGAACGCTTACAGAGAGAAGTAAACGAGAGTAGGGGTAGGGAAAGGACCCTCACCCCCAACCCCCTCTCCCTTCATGGGAGAGGGGGCTTGCTTGCTGGTGAGTATCAGGGGCAAGGCCCTGCAACCCTAATCTGAACATTTACCTTAGTTTAGCCTATTGACATGTTTGCTTGCCTCTGCTAGAATAAGCATCACTTGGGTGCCGCCCCAAGGCACTGCGTGCTGATTTTAGCTGCACATCCTCTGTGCTCACAGGAATCCGACACGCAGACGTGGTGAACGACATGACCTATTTGCCTTATAACGCGGGCAGAATACTACAGGTTTACGCCGCCCAACGGTGGGCAGCCGGAGTTGTTACACAGTCTCACGTAGCTTCAGGACACGAACACCTTAGAGTCCTACAATATTTCTAGCGCAAGAATAGTACAGTCCTGGCCTGTGTGCTGTGTTTCAAGTTGAGTTACAGTTCTCGGTTCGCTCAGGTAATTTGAGGGCAGGTTTCATGTCGGTCAATCTCACGCCGATGATCCAAATATCTGATGATTATGGGTGGTGAGGCGGCAAGTTTCATGCGGGCGTGGCGGCCAGTTGGCTGCTACGCGTCATACAATCTCTATATCAGTGGAAGGAGAAAAGAGAAGCATGAGTGACAGTGAACAAAGAAGGAAGAGCCTGCGATTCCTATTGATCTTGCTTATGTTGGTTCTGGG
>DAHVFG010000154.1:0-5625 GCA_027317125.1 Chloroflexota bacterium
CTCAAATATTTCATCCTCTACTTGCTCAATATTAGCGTCGATTTTGTTGAGGATAGGGAAGCAATAATCAACCAGTTTGTCTATCACGAAGTAGAGAAGATAGCCGGTGGAGCGTGACATAGCGCGGTCACGCACCAGCGGGTCGTCCTGGCACTGCTTGAAGAAGCGGAGGAGCGGCTTGAGGTTACCCGCGTGTGATGTAATAAAGTAGTTCGCCCCGACAAAGATATCTACCTCGCTAGGGGTGGTGACGCGCACCAGCTTGGAGTAGACAGGGAAGTGCAGCACCAAGAAGGTGTATTCATCTGTATCGTCTATCTTTGGGCGCTGAATCTTGGAGAGAGTGTCATCGAGATGGAGTGGGTGAAAGTTGAAGCGCCGCAGCCATTCTATCTCAGGCTCGCCGGGATGAATTATATCAATCCAGGTTATGCCGCCATGTGTGATAGAGCGAATGTTAAGTGGGCGTGGCGTGGTAGGAGCAGGGGCGTTACCTTTAGGGCGGGTACGCATGTCAGAAGGCGCGGGCACAGAGACCACCGGTTGCACAGGGGCCTTCTCCACCTCCAAATCAGATGAGTGGGAAGCGGAAGCAGGCCTATTCAGTTCGCTGTCTGTTGTGGGCTGCTGCACAGGGTCGGCCTTTCTTCACGATCACGATAGAGTACATAGAGTACAAAGGCATTATAAACCCACGCAGAAGCAGAGGCAAACTTACCGCCTGCGGTGGGTGTTCAGAATAGGGGTATAGCAATCTGCAAGGAGAAGCTGTGCGGGCGTGCCCTCGCCTGCCCTCACCCCATGCCCCTATCCTGAACGCTTACTATGGCTCTTAGCAACTATCTTGGCTCTGGAGCACCTTGCGGCTGTCGATCTTTCCTCAATCTGCCCATTTGAATCTCCTTTTTGCAAAGGTTATACCAGTTTATCGCCTTTTGAGATAGTTATTAAGCCCTGCTATTTGCTCCAGCGCAAAGACAAGCAATTTATTGTCCCTTATCCTTTAGATATGCTGATTGAGCGGCTTATTGTCGCAACATGTCAAAGGAGAATAACGGACCATGACCTACGTAATTACTGAACCCTGTATCAACGTGAAAGACGCGGGGTGCGTTGATGTTTGTCCTGTTGATTGCATCCACCCACGCAAGGACGAATCCGGCTTCGCGGACGCACCCCAGCTTTACATCAACCCGGATGAGTGTATAGATTGCGGAGCCTGCGAACCTGAGTGCCCCGTGAACGCTATCTACCCGGAGGACGACGTGCCTGCTGAGTACGAAGAGTATATAGCCAGGAACCGCGCGGCATTTGAGTAGAATGGCCTTGTTGCTGGGCGGAGGAGTATGGAGCGCGGTTCCGTTTTGATGTGGCCTAACCGCGTACCTGCATAGCATCAATCTTTGGCGAGTCGTCATGCCCCCGCCAGAGGTAGAGAGATGCGTACGAGCGAAAGGGCTGCCACCGCTCGCCTACCTGTCGCATAACTGCGGGTTTGGGCAGCTCCGGCAGATTATATAGACGCTTCGTGGCGCTGCGCAGGCCGTAGTCATCCACCGCTAGCACATCAGGGCGGGCCAGCGAGAAGATAAGGAACATCTCGGCGGTCCAGCGCCCTATCCCTTTCACCGCTACTAGCTCCTTTATTATCTCCTCATCTTCCATCTGCGAGATGCGGCCCAGCTCGAGCTTGCCCGTGAGCACATGGTCCGCAAGGTCTTTTATTGAATTGACTTTGCTCCACGACAGCCCGGTATCTCGAAGCATCTGGTCGGGCAGAGCCACTATATCCTCGGCATCAGGCGACTCTTTGCCCGGGACAAGCTCACATATCCGCCTGACTATAGTGGCGCATACCTTCGCGGAAAGCTGCTGGGAAGCTATGGAATCGACAAGGGTGAAGAAGTAGTCGGTGGTCGGTGTGAGGCCAAGGGGCCCTGTGGCCTCTATAAGCCGCGCCATCACCGGGTCGGCAGCTGCCAGGTGAGCCAGCGCGGCCTCAGTATCGGGGTTAAGCTTCTGCAACGGCCTCTTCCGGTTTCTCCTGCTGCTCAATGGGCATGTTGATGGTGAGTAGATAGCCGTCAGGATCGGTTATCGAGAACTGGCGCAGGCCATACCAGAGGGTTTCTATCTCCTTGACGATATTCATCTGTGCTCCCTCTGTTTTCACCTTTTGATAGAGGCTGTCTACGTCATCAACGCTCACATAGATGGTGACTCCGTTGCCGCGTGGTGCATCTTGCTGTAACTCCGGCACTATATCCTGACGTATGAGCCACAGGCCCGCATCGCCCAGAGCCATGCTGTTCCACTGCGAGCCGTTCTCGTCCACGATCCCCTCGTCCTGCTTGGTGAAGCCGAGCGCGTTGTAGAACTCTGTTGACTTCTCCATGTTCGATACAGCGATTTCTGTAATAATTTTACCCATTCACTATTTCTCCTGTAACTGATACCCGCCAGCTTCTACTTCAGCGGCCCTTAGTCAGTCATCTACGCAAGAACTCCAGCGTGCGCGTCCACGCAAGCTCGGCAGCATCAGCGTTATAGGCAGAGGGGCGATCCTCCTCAAAGAACCAGTGCCCGGTGCCTGGATAAATATAAAAGTGAGCTTCCTTGCCTGCCGAATGCAACTGCTCCTGGAGCCTGGGCACGAACTCGCCAGGCTCATAGTCGTCGTCTTCAGCGAAGTGGCCCAGGAAGGCGGCGTTGGTGGCGCTCGCAAAGCCCTCCTCTTGCCCAGCTTGCTCTGCGCCGCCATAGAAAAGGACGGCAGAGGTAATCTGTGGGCGTTTTTTGGTCAGCCACGCGGCGTAAGCGGCCCCCAGGGAGAATCCCACAACTCTGATGTTAGCGCTCTCGGTTGCGCTTTGCCCAAGCAGGTAATCCACTGACGCCAGCGCAATCGCCGAGGCTCGTTGATCATCCAGGTTGCTCACCAGCTTCTCAGCCTCCTCGATGGTTGCGGCAGTGGGCCCGCCGTAAAGGTCAGGGGCAAGCACGATGAAACCTTCAGCCGCGAACCTGTCGGCCAACCTCTTGATGAAGCCATTCAGCCCCCACCACGCATGCAGCAGCAAGATGCCCGGCCCGCGGCCCTCTTGTGGTACAGCAAGATAGGCGTTGGCTGTGCCCTTCTCGGTGCTGAACTCTACGATTTGTCCCATTGTTCCTCCCTGGTAAGTAGTGCCCGAAGTGATTACATGTTCCCTTGCATAGCTGGATATGGCAATTGCCTTGTACTTGCCTGGCGATCAGGCGAGGCTTGCCCGTCTATCTTGCCATTCTCGGCCACCGTTTTGCTATCTCTGTTTCCCCTCTTCTAAACGCTCTGCGGCACGCGCCCTCTCGACCACTTCGCTGATTGCCTCTATGACCAGTTCAGGGTGGTCGTGCTGGATGTAATGGCCTCTTCCCTCTACAACTACCCGCTTGCCCTGTGGTGTCCTACTTGCCAGGTCTTTTTGCCCTTCGATAAAACTCTGTTCTAATGCTCTAACGGGCCAACCTGCCGGCCTGGTGAAAGTTCCACTGTGTAGCACTACGAGAGGTATATCCGGTAGCGGCGGCGCTGCGCTTACTTGCTCGCTGCTCTCTTCGCGCTCCTCCAAAGTCATACCTTCACTATTGCCGTTGAAGCTATCGATGTAACGCCGCATTTGCTCAGGAGACAGGAGCTTTCTTTCTGCCGCTATCCGGTTTGGGTGAGGCGTATCTACCAGCACCAGACCTTTAGCTTCGTCTGGGTGGAGACTGGCGAATAGGATCATGTTCAACCCGCCAAAAGAGTGCCCAACCAGCACATACGGAGGCGCGATACCGGCGATCGACAACAGGTCACGAAGCTCACTCACCATTTGGCGGCTATTGCGGGGCCTGGACCCACTCTGGCTGGCACCTATGCCTTTACGGTCATATACGAAGACCCGCGTGAACCTGGCTACTTCCGGCTCAACGGCCCCCCATGTGCGGGATGTATCTCCAAGTCCGGCATCCATTACTACTGTTGGGCTGCCGTAGCCCCTACACCTGTAGAAGACGGCGGGCTGATCCGTCACGCCGCTCCCTGACGGGCCTTTTCCTTCTGCTGTGGCAGTACGCGCTTGAGGAACTCGCCTGTGTATGAGCCTGGGGTGTCGGCTACCTCCTCTGGTGTGCCTACGGCAATTATCTGCCCGCCCGCGTCGCCACCTTCGGGGCCGAGGTCTATTATCCAATCGGCTGTCTTGATGACATCGAGGTTGTGCTCAATCACCAGCACGCTGTTTCCGCCGTCGGTGAGCCTCTGCAACAGTTGGAGCAGCTTGTCTATATCCGCGAAGTGGAGGCCGGTGGTCGGTTCGTCCAGTATGTAGAAAGTCTTGCCTGTAGCGCGACGTGATAGCTCGGTTGCCAGCTTGATGCGCTGTGCTTCGCCGCCGGAGAGGGTGGTCGCGGGTTGACCCACCCGGATGTAGCCCAGGCCCACTTCGCAAAGCGTCTTGAGCTTGTTCTTGATCGCAGGCACGCTATCGAAGAAGGTGTTGGCTTCCTCCACCGTCATGTCAAGCACTTCGGCTATGTTCTTGCCTTTGTAGCGTATCTCCAGCGTCTCGCGATTGAAGCGCGTGCCGTGACATACTTCGCAGGGCACGTACACATCGGGCAGGAACTGCATCTCGATCTCGATGATGCCTTCGCCCCTGCACGCCTCACAACGCCCACCCTTTACGTTGAAGGAGAAGCGGCCTGAGTCGTAGCCGCGCACTTTGGCTTCCGGCACTTTGGCAAAGATCTCACGAATCGGGGTAAAAGCGCCTGTGTATGTGGTGGGGTTCGAGCGCGGCGTTCTGCCGATGGGCGATTGGTCTATCTCGATTATCTTGTCTATATTCTCGATCCCCTCTATGCTCTTGTGCGCGCCTGGGCGTTCCCGCGATCTGTTGAGCACCTGCGCCAGCTTGCGCGACAACACCTCATGCACCAGCGTGGACTTACCGGAGCCGGATACGCCCGTCACACAGATGAACTCGCCCAGTGGGAACGCCACCGTCAGATCTTTGAGGTTGTTTTCGTGCGCGCCATGTACAACGATGCTCTTGCCGTTGCCTTTGCGCCGCTTCTTGGGCACAGCTATCTGGCGCTCGCCCCTGAGGTACTTGCCCGTTATCGAGTCGGGAGCGTCCACTATGTCTTCGTAGCTGCCTTCGGCTACCACGCTGCCGCCATGCTCCCCCGCGCCCGGACCTATATCAATGATCCAGTCGGCCACCCGCATAGTTTCTTCGTCATGCTCCACCACGATCAGGGTGTTGCCGAGGTCGCGCAAGCGTATGAGCGTGTTGATCAGGCGGGCGTTGTCGCGCTGGTGCAGCCCAATAGACGGCTCGTCCAGTATATAAAGCACCCCCATGAGCGACGATCCTATCTGTGTGGCGAGGCGGATGCGTTGAGCTTCTCCGCCCGCAAGGGTAGCAGCGGTACGGTTGATCGTCAGGTACTCAAGACCCACATCCACCAGGAAGCCGAGGCGAGCCTTTATCTCTTTGAGCACCTGGCGGGCGATTAGCTGCTCTTTCTCTGAGAGGGGAGTGGGCTTGTCGCTTTCGCCTGCCAGATAGTTGAAGAAGCGCGCAGCCTCGCGCA
>DAHVFG010000155.1:0-5573 GCA_027317125.1 Chloroflexota bacterium
AGGCTATGTCGTGCGGCGTGCCTGTTGTAGGCTCGGATTCCGGCGAAATCCCCACCGTCCTCGGTGATGCAGGTCTCATCTTCCACGAAGGCGACAGCGCAGCCCTTCTTGAACAGTTGCGCCGCTTAATTGACCCCGCCCAACGCGCCTACTTTGCAGGTAAAGGCAGACAACGTGTGCTATCACTTTTCACAACCGGCTGGGTAGCCGCGCAACACCGCGCACTTTACGAGAGGATAAGGCCGGCGAGTTATGAATTACGAATTGGTGGTAAACAGTAATCATTGGACGTTTCCGAACTGACCCCCGGCTCCTATGTCAACTAACGCTCACCCTGAGGAAGAACCTGGTCCTCAGCCCTCAGTTCTAAGCACTACGCTGGGGTTGTTGTTAGTGGCGGCTCTTGTCGGAGCTATTTATTGGGCGTGGAATAATCCGGCGAGCGTAGGGCGTAATGCTCTCTGGCGGGCTAACTTGCTCCTGGGAGAGAAACAGTATGCCGAGGCCGCCGACCTGCTGGCCGGTACTTTGCCCACCTATAGCTCTCCTGCCATTCGGCTCAACCTCTCTTACGCTTACCTGGCGCGGCGTGACGCACCGCTGGCCGAGCGACAGGCGCGTATCGCCCTCACCGATGCTCCGCCCCAGCTGTTGCCCGCAGTATGGACGCAGCTGGGACGCGCCATCAGCTTTGCGGGCCGCGATAGTGATGCGCTTGACGCCTGGCGGCGGGCCGTGGACGCTGTGAAAGCTGCTCCCCTCTACAGCGGCTCGGCGAGCGTGCAGGAGCAGGCTCACTCGGCCCAATGGCAGATCGCCATGACCTACTGGCGGCGCGGAGATTGGAGCGCGGCACAGCGGAGCCTTGAGGGTCTGGCCGTTGGCGACGATCTGTACGCCCTCTCGGCTCAAGTTAAATTAGCGCAACTGCTCGCTCCCACCGACAGCGCGCGTTCTATGCAGATGCTGCGGCGCGCGGAAAGTCTACAAAATGAGACGGCTACAGCACCCAGAGCCGGACCTGCCGTGCCCGACTTGCGCGTGCCGGGCCTGGAAGAAGGCCTCTCTATAGATACCTTTGCCCGGCTCGATGGGGCTTTGCGGGCCGTATACCCGCAGGCTGCGCAAGCACAAAGCGGCGGCGCTGCTCCGGCTGCAATGCTAGCTCTATGGGGCGGCGCATACCTTTCGCAAGGGGAGAATACCCTGGCGCAACAATACTTGCAGCATGCTATAACCATACAGCCCGGCATGCCCGGCGCTCAAGCCCAACTTGGGGCGGCATTGCTGAACCTGGGCGATGCAGATGGTGCGCTGGCCCACCTGCAAACCGCCGTGAAGCTTGACCCGAAGCAGCCGCTTCCTCACTATATACTTGCGCGGCTCTATATAACGCGCCAAGAATGGCTGAGCGCTGCCGCGGAGTTGTCAACGCTCAATAAGCTTGAGCCTGACAGCGTAGAGCTGCATCTACAAAAAGCAGAATACTACCAGGCGCAGGGCGACTACGGCAGCGCAGAAGAGGAATACATCGCGGCTACGAAGGCCCCAGCCGGCACGCAAGAGCAGCCTGACGGCGGGGCAGCGCCCCTGCAAGCCAACCCCCAACTGACGCTTGCTCGCTTCTATACTGATGTGCGCGGCAGTGCATGCGAAAAAGGCTTGCCCGCCGCGCAGGACTCCCTTGCTCGCCACCCTGGGGACCCTGCTTCCCTGGACGCGGTTGGTTGGGCATTAGTGCTTTGCCGCCGGCCTGACGAGGCCCTCTCTTCTCTGCAAAAAGCAGTCGCCGCTTCTCCCGATGTGCCGCGTTATCGTTATCATCTGGGCAAAGCTTATGCAGCCCTGGCTCGCTATACAGAGGCCCGTGCGGAATACAACCACGTCTCCGACCTGGACCCCGGCGGCTCATGGGAACTGCTGGCTACCGCCGACCTGGTGAAGTTGCCACCGGATAAGTGAGTTGCCGTCGGCGCGATGGCACAGCGGCGCACTCAGCCGCTAAACACCCGCTCGCGCTGCTCTATCCAGAAAATGGGCCAGCCCCTTTTGCTCAAGCTCGCCGAGAGTGTACCGCTGGCGGGCGAAGAGCTCTCGCACCTGGTCAGGCTTTATCTTTAGCCGCCGCGCTGCCTCATCTATTATTGTTGCTTGCTGTTCCTGTGCGCTGCGTTGCGAGCGGCGTAATAGCTGCTGCAACGCCTCTCCCGCCCCCGGCTTGCCCTTATCGAGGCCCATCGGCGCTGCTAACATCTCCCAGACTACAGGCACACCCGTCATCACCCACCATGCACGCCCCAGGTCATCGTCTACCCACTCCTTTGGCTTGCCCTGCGCCTGGCGTGCCGCGTCATCACCGTAGAGGAGGCGTGCGCCCTTCAGGTTGTATTCTTTATCTTCTGAGGTTCGGAGGCGCAGCACAACATCATAGTAGGGCTTCAATAGCGTTCTCAGTAGCTGCTCTGCGGTCGAGCCTTGCGCTTCAGGCGTGATCGACACATCGCTTTTGTCTATCAGGTCTACCCGCTCCGGGGCCAACAACCTTGCCGTTTCTACCGCCCCCTCCGAGGCTATCCCCCAGCCTCCCAGCGAGGAGAGCTTATCGCCATCGGCCTGCGCAGAAAGGGGTGGTATGAAAGCTGCGTCAAGATCGCCATTTAGTAGCCCTTTCGTAAGCTCACGCGGCGGCGCATTCACAATTTCCAGTTTCCAGGGCGACTCGGCGAGCACCCAGCCCGCCTGTAAAGGATAGAGTAAAGGCAGCAGATTAGCGCGGTCCTGGTACCCAAGCCTCAGAATGTGCATATCTCCGGGCGCATCGCGCCCGATTTGGCTTTCTTCTTGCATGATGATAGTATAGCCCTCAGATATAAATTGCAGCTGGCCACGTGTCGTTGCGCTGCTTGATTATACCAGGCGAGGGCTCGCCCACCAAGCAGTGGTCAGTTGTAGCTCATAACCGGCCCCCGACCATAGCCATGAAACAGTGTCCCAACCCCAACTGCATACTTTATACTCGTCTTGAGGAGTTGCCTGATGCTTACCTGAAGTGTCCGGGGTGTGGCGGCGCGCTCGTTGATGCCAGCATGCCCTCAGATGTGCTTTCCTCAGGGCATCTTACCCGGCCGCCTGCCCACGCCGCGCCCGAAAGGGATGAGTATGAGGATATGTTCGGGCAGCCGCCGGCCACCCCTGCACAACAGGTGGCGCGGTACGAGTACGACGATGAGGGTGAATACGGCTATGCAGACGAGGACCAGTACGCCGTAGCGCCGCCCGACAACCGGCCCTCACGGGTGGGCAAAATCGCCTTCCTTATAGGGAGCGCGACGCTCTTGTTTTTATGCCTTGCCTTCACCGTAGTGCTGGGTAGCAGGCTCTTCCCCCGCTCGCAACCCGCCACCGGCCCTGAAGCTACCCAGACAGTATTTGCCTCGCTGCGCCCTCCTGTGAACACCCCTATTGCTATACTGCCAACCATTCCTTCCTCCGGCTTCGGCAGTCTGTCCGGTACTGCCGGGCAGAATGGAAACGGCGCTCCCCCCACCGCTTCTAACCCACAACCCCCGCAGCTTCCCTCAACCGCCTCCACAGCCCCGCCCGCGCAGTCGCAGCCCTCAGCCGGGGTACTTGATGCTCGTATGAGCGTAAGGTTCGAGGGGGGGCAGCCTGTCGGTTCTACAAACGCCTATAACCCAGGCGATGCATTCAACCTGGCGGTGCAGGCTACCTTCGGCCCCGGTAATGTCACCTCGCTTCTCACAAGGTGGTATGGCCCTGATGGCAGCCAGATATACCAGGTGCGTAAAGAATACCCACAGCCCGGTACCTATTACGTGGGCTTCACTCTCAAGAAGAACGTCGCCTGGCCCTCCGGCGATTACCGCGCAGACATCCACACTAACGACTCGCCAACCCCCTCTTACAGCGTGTCCTTCAGCGTAATACCCTAGCCTCTTTGCGCCTGCCTTTACCTTCCCATGCTCCTCGCCCCACGACAAGGCACGTTATCTGCTATCACTACCCACCGGATTGGAATACCAACGGAGTAGTTTATTATTGGGAGGTTCTCCGCATGCGGTACCCCAGATCAGCGCGCCAGCATCACCCCAGCACACAAAACTTCCTCTTTGCCACAGGCATAGAGAACAGCTATCCTACTATCCTGGGCCGTGATGGTAAGCAGCTGCGTGTGGACGAAATGGAAAAGACGCACCACTACGACTATTGGCGAGAGGATTTTCATCTCGTTCGCGAGCTTGGCATTTACTACCTCCGTTATGGCCCTCCCTACTTCAAGACGCACCTGGGGCATGGCAAATACGACTGGTCCTTCGCGGATGAGACCTTTGAGGAGCTACGCCGCCTCGGTATCGTGCCTATAGCCGATCTGTGCCACTTCGGAGTGCCCGATTGGGTCGGCAGCTTCCAGAACCCTGACTGGCCGCAGCTATTCGCTGAATACGCGGAAGCGTTCGCCCGCCGCTTCCCCTGGATACACCTTTACACTCCTGTCAACGAGATCTACGTTTGCGCTCTCTTCTCGGCCAAATATGGCTGGTGGAACGAGCGCCTTACATCTGACGCAGCCTTTGTTACCTCTCTCAAGCATCTTGCGCGGGCCAACATACTGGCGGAGGAAGCTATACTGCATGCCCACCCTCACGCCTATTTTATCCAGAGCGAGTCGAGTGAGTACTTTCACCCTGCCCACCCCGACCGCGATACGTTAGAGCACACAGACCAGCTTAATCACTTGCGCTTTATCTCCCTCGATCTCTGCTACGGCGAGCATAATGTATGCTGGTGTGTTTACCAGTATCTACTTGATAACGGTATGTCGCGAGACGACTTCCACTGGTTCATGGAGCGTGGGCGCGCTCTCAAACCGTACCATATTATGGGCAACGACTATTACATCACGAACGAGCATCTTGTGCACGCCGACGGGCACGTGACTCCTTCCGGCGAGGTATTTGGCTATTATGTGATCACCAAGCAGTATTATGATCGCTATCATCTGCCGGTGATGCATACTGAGACCAACCTGTCTAACGTGGAGGAAGCTCCGGCGTGGCTCTGGAAAGAATGGACTAATATGGTGCGCCTCAAAGAGGATGGCGTACCGATCATCGGCTTCACCTGGTACAGCCTCACCGACCAGGTAGACTGGGATACGGCACTGCGCGAAGATAACGGCCATGTCAACCCTCTTGGCCTGGTTGACCTCGAGCGCAAAATACGTCCCGTTGGCGAGGCCTATCGCAAGCTGGTATCCGAGTGGCGCGACATACTGCCTGACGAGAGTATTTCTCTGGAGATAGAGATGTAGTGTAGCTCTCTGCTCCACGCTTCTCCCCAGCCCTTCTATACGAGGTGATCTCTACCCAGATTCTTCAGAGTTAGCCCAAACTGTAAGTGTTCAGATCAGTGCGGCATAAAGTTCACGATGCACCCTCACCCCATGCTCCTCTCCATGAAGGGAGAGGGGGCTTACTCTGAACGTTTAGCGTAAATCGTAACTGTTCAGATTAGGGGTGGAGCAATCTTCTTGGGGTATATACGTGGATATT
>DAHVFG010000156.1:0-5544 GCA_027317125.1 Chloroflexota bacterium
CGCAGGGGGAAGGTCTGCTGGAGAAAATGGGGAGAGCTTTGCCCACCGATGTTGGATTGCGGGAAATGGAGCTTGAGAGCCGGGCAAGGCAAGAGATAGGGCAACCAATTGTTGAGCAAACCGCCCCTCAAAGAACAGAGGAGAAAGCAGCAGAAAAAGAGCATTCTTCCGCAGAAGAGGGATCAAAACTCTCGTTGCGCATGCTTGGTCCCGGCTTCCTGGCGGGTATATCGGGCAAAGATGCTTCTGCCGTAACTACCTATGCTGTAGACGGTGCAAAGATCGGCTACGGCCATCTCTGGCTGATGCTTCTCTCCACGCCACTGCTACAGGCTGTACAGTTCGCCTGCGCCAAAATAGGGCGTATCCAGCAGAAAGGGTTGGCCGAGATTCTGCGCGAGCATTATGGGCTGCGGACCGCAGTGTCGGCGTCGGCTTTACTTGTGCTGGCTAATCTGGCGTTGGTGGCGGCCAATCTGGTGGCTATTGGCAGCGGCCTGGCGCTCATTACAGGAATCGCATGGCCGTGGTTTGTGGTCCCTACAGCCCTCCTCCTCTGGTACATCACCGTCTACCAGGACTTCGAGGCTATAAAGAAGGTCTTCCTCGTTATGAGCCTGGCTTTTGTCACCTATGTGATAACGGCGGTGCTGTCAGGAGCGGACTGGGGAGCGGTGCTCAACAACACTTTTGTGCCGCGGATTGACCTGAGCTTTGCAAGTGTAAGCGGGGCGGTCGCCTTGCTGGGCGCGACGATCTCTCCTTATACACTCTTCTGGCAGGTGCAGGGCGAAAAAGAGGAGCAACGCCCCGGCACCACGCGCGAGAAGATAAAATTTGCGGGCTTCGATATCGCCAGCGGGGTTATCAGCAGCAATATTATCGCCTACTGTATTATTGTTTCCACCTCGGCGACTCTCTTTACAGGGCGACGCCGGATCAGCACAGCAGTGGATGCTGCTCGCGCATTGGAGCCGCTCCTGGGGCCATTCGCCAAGTATCTCTTCGCCATAGGGTTGATAGGGGCGGGACTAATCGCTATACCAATTTTGCTCGCCAGCACTTCTTACGCCGTAGCAGGCACCATCGGCTGGCCTACCGGCTTGTCGAAAAAACCCTGGCAAAGTGAGGGCTTTTACCTTATTCTCACAGTGGCGCTGGCGGTCAGCCTCATTGTGTCGGTGGTTGGGCTGGACCCTATCCAGCTGATGTTCTGGGCTAACGCTCTGCAAGGAGTGCTGGCTCCCGCCCTTGTCCTGCTGGTGCTGCTTGTAGGCAACAACCGCAAAGTCATGCGGCATTACAGGCTAAACGCCCCCACCAATATCGGGCTGGTCGTAACTGCCGCGATTATGTCCATAGGCGCTGCGCTCCTCCTCTACGGCCTGGTGACAGGACAAGGATGACCGGCAGTTGCGAGTTAGTAGTAAACTGGTAGCCGAGTTAGTGGGAACAAGACTTAACTCGTAACTTGCAATTCCGCCGCAGGCGGGAAGGGTACATACAGATGGCAGTGAATACGTCAGGGGTCGAGAGTGTGGGCGGTAAGGGCGATTTGCAGGCAGAGGTTGCAAATCTCGCGCCCTGGTTCCACAATCTCCACTTGCCCGATGGCACACAAACTGCGCCCACGCACCCGCTTGGCGACTTCCCTTTGTACAAGTGGGAGCGGCTTGCCGGCCACCTTCCGCAGAATCTTGAGGGCTGGAGCGCGCTTGATGTTGGCTGTAACGCAGGTTTCTACAGCTTTGAGCTTGCTCGGCGGGGCGCGCGTGTCACCGGGATCGACTTGAACCTGCATTATTTGGCGCAAGCGAAGTGGGCCGCCAGGCAGTACGGCTTGCAAGAGCGTGTCACCTTCCGCGAGATGCAGGTCTACGACCTGGCGCATACCGAGGAGATGTATGACCTGGTGATCTTCATGGGAGTTTTCTACCATTTGCGCTATCCTATGCTGGGCCTGGATATTGTTGCTCAGAAGGTCAAGCGTCTGATGGTTTTCCAGACCCTTACCATGCCGGGCACCGAGGTATACGAGGATACTCACAACCTGGATATTGAGCACCGCGAGCCAATGACAGACCCCGGATGGCCCAAGATAGCCTTTATCGAGCACAAGCTGGCGGGTGACCCCACTAATTGGTGGGCACCGAACCACGCCGCAGTTGAGGCCACACTGCGCGCCGCCGGTATGCGCGTTACTGAGCGGCTGGGGCACGAGATATACATCTGCGAGCCTGACCCGGATAATCCCGCCTGCATAAACACCTGGAACAGCGCGGAGATTATCTCGGCTACCGGGCGGCGCGTGATGAGCAGGAGAAGAGATGATAGAAGCGATCAAGTTCTGGAATGAGCCGAACAACCTCTCCCACTGGGACTTTGAGCTAGACCCAGGCTGGAAAGAGTTCGCCTGCATGACACGTCTGGCGGCAGAAGCTGTGCGCAAAGCTCGCCCGGAACTACAGCTGGTGCTGGGGGGAATATCGCCTGTAGACCCTACTTTCATCCAGCTTCTTGGGCGAGAAGGGCTGCTCGACTCGCTCGATGCGGTCGCCGTACATGGCTTCCCTCTCGACTGGAACCACTGGCAGATCGACGAGTGGCCGAAGAAGATAGCCGAGGTGCAGGCCGTCACCGATCTGCCTGTGTGGGTCACCGAGGTTGGAGCATCCAGCTTTGGGGCGGATGAAGTGCAGCTCTTCGGGCTACAGCGCACCACAGAGCTACTGCTTGGCAAAGCGGAGCATATCTTCTGGTACAGCCTGCTCGACTTGCCGCCCACCTGGGAAGCCACCACGCGGCACAAGGAGAGCGAAGGAAGCTCATATTACCGCCACTTCTACATGGGGCTAATCCGCGCCGATGGCACTCCCAAGCCCGCCGTTGATATCTTCAATCCTGAGATGGGGATTTGCCAGTGGTTTCACTTCGAGGATCACAGGCTGGATTTCGCGGTTGAGTGGCTTCGCAAGCTCGGAGTTAAAAAGCTGAGAACGGGCATCAGTTGGGCCGATTGGTACCGCCCAAACGCGTTGCAGTGGTTCGATAGGCAGATGGAGGCGCTAAAGGAGTTCGACACAACAATCACACTCTGTTTCACTCCATCGTCCATAGGCAAGCGTCCCGACCATACTAGCCCGCCAGTACATCTGGCGGAGTTCGCGTTTTTTGCCGAGGAGGTAGTGAGGCGCTATACACCGGCAACGAGCAATGAGGGCCATTAGGTGGCGTGGTAGCGGCTATTCATTTTCGACCACCGGTCGCCCGCAATTAGGGTATAATTAGAGCAGACGAACTTCCGGCCAGAAAGTGATACATCAGGAATGGTTACTATTGCAGAGGTGGGCGTAGCGCCTGTTGCGCAGTATGTTGATATTCTTAATATCAGAGAGCCGCACTACCGCAAGCACCCTGATCTCAAGGTAAAGAGCCGGGCAGAGGCTGTGAAGTTCATTGATAATGTGGGCATCGCGCTCCTCTATCCAGGTGATAACTTGCCCTTGCCCGATTTATGGAGCGCCGTCAACGGCGCTGACCGCAAGATACCAAAGCATCATCACGACTGGGCGCTGCGCAAGACCTGGGACTGGAAAGATAGCATACCTGCTCGCAAAGAGGCGTGGTATGGCAAGCTGGTGCGCGGCAAGCCTGCCTTCATCTCGCTGGGCGACCTGCCTGCCGTCTATGCCCTCTCCTCAAATTACGGGGAGCTAGACGACTACCTTGAGGCATATGCCGACGGCCTCATGACCAACGAAGCCAGGACAATCTACGAAGTGCTGCTCGCGGAAGGTCCGCTCCCGACCAGCGCGCTCCGCAAAGCCAGCGGACTGCAAGGTGGTGGAGACAACGCCCGCCGCTTTGAGCGAGCCGTAGTCGAGCTACAGGCCGGCTTGAAGATAGTGAAGTCGGGCACCTCCACAGCCAACCGATGGAAGTATTGCTACGTCTACGACTTGCTGCTGAGGTGGGCGCCGGAGTTGGGGGAGCAGGCGCGCACTTACAACAGCCGCAGCGCCACTCGCCACCTGGTGAGCCGGTATTTGCAGTCGTCTATTGCCGCCCCCGCCAATATCTTCCCACGTCTCTTTGGTTGGGATGTGGCCGTTACCAGCCGCCTGATAGAAGAAATGATCCAGGAGGGCACGCTCACAGTTATCAGGGTAACGGGCGGCCCCAGCCTCACGCCGCGCTCGAAGCCCGCGCCTGAAGGCGATTTGTGGGTGACGATGCGACGCTTTGATGATGAGTAGAACGTAGTGTGTAAGGGGTCAGCATCTAGCCAAAGGCTTGGGGTGGCGTAAGGATTTATATTAAGGTTGGCTGCCTTATCCCTGGTTTGCCGTTGGATTCTTTGGTAGAATCTTACTGTATACGGTTGAAACAAGGAAAGAATATGAAAATCAGAGTCAGGCTATTCGCATCGTTCAGAGAAGCGTCGGGCTTACCGGAGGACCAGGTGATGGTAGCGCCTGGTAGCACTGTAGGCCAACTGTGGGAGCGGGTGATCGAGGCGCATCCACGTCTCGCGCCTATCAGTGGCAGCGCGGCCTTCGCCCTTAATGGCAGCTTTACCCGGCCTGATGCCGCGCTGCATGATGGAGACGAAGTAGCCTTTCTCCCTCCTGTGAGCGGAGGCTAGAGGTGGCCGAAACGCTACAGCAGCCACCCTCTAATGAGCAATCCGCTTCCCCCGATCTCAGCCATTCTCTATTTGAGGTGACAGAGCGTCCACTCTCGATTGACGACCTGGCGCGTCTGGTACTCACCTCCGGCGACGGCGCGGTGGTAACATTCGTCGGCACGGTCCGGGACAACCACGAGGGCAAAAAGGTGTTGGCTCTGGAGTATGAGGCCTATGCCGCGATGGCCGAGTCGGAGATGCGGGGCATTGGCGTGGAGATGATGGCGAGGTGGGGTCTGCATGGCATCGCTATGCAGCACCGCGTCGGCAAGTTGGCGGTCGGTGAAACAAGCATTATTATAGCGGCGTCATCACCGCACCGCACAGAAGCGTTTCAGGCGTGCAGCGAGGCTCTGGATATGCTCAAAGCCAACGTACCTGTCTGGAAGAAAGAGTACTTTGAGGATGGCGAGGTGTGGGTGGGGCAAGGCGCCGGGTAATCCACCCGCATCATCTACTCAATATGAATCCTACTCTTACCGACAAACTGAAGAGGCCGCTGCGGGACTTGCGCATTTCGGTCACGGATCGCTGTAACTTCCGGTGTACATACTGCATGCCGAAGGAGGTCTTCGGGCACGACTTCCAGTTTCTACCGTCCACCGATCTCCTCACCTTTGAGGAGATTACGCGCCTGGCGAGGATTTTTATAGCCAACGGCGCTGAAAAGATACGGATCACGGGCGGTGAGCCACTGGTACGCCGCAATGTTGAGAAGCTGGTCGGAATGCTCGCACCATTAGATGGTTTGCGTGATCTGACCCTGACCACCAATGGCTCCCTCCTGGCCCGAAAAGCCCACGTACTCAAAGAAGCCGGGCTGAAGCGCGTCACGGTGAGCCTCGACTCGCTTGATG
>DAHVFG010000157.1:0-5518 GCA_027317125.1 Chloroflexota bacterium
CGAACGATAGGGAGTGCTGTGCCCAGCAAGTCGCGCTTCTCGGCGCTCCGCTTCTCGATAGCCACTATTCCCTGCTTGATGCCCTCTATTGTGCGCTCGCCGATGCCCGGCACTGTTAGCAGCCGCCCATCGTCTATGGCCTTCTGGAGGTCGGCTATACCCTGTATACCGAGCGTCTTGTAGAGGAACATGGCCGTTTTGGGGCCAACGTGCGGTATCTCGGTAACAGCAATAAGCGAAGGCGGTATCTCAGCAACCAGGCGGTCATAAAAGCGAAGATGGCCTGTGGTCATCAGCTCGTTTACTTTGTCGCTGATAGCTTTGCCCACGCCGGGAAGCTCTTCCACGCGACCTTCCCGCCAGAGCTCCTTGAGGTCTTCGGGGAGGTTGGCGAAAGTTATCGAGGCGTTACGATAGGCGCGAGCCTTGAAGGGCGACTCTCCCTTCAACTCCATCATCGCGGCTATTTCATTGAAGATGTGAGCAAAAGTAGAGTTGTTGAAAGCAGCAGCTTCAGGAGACATTTCCGGCATCTAACACCCGCTTCGCCGAATTATGAATTGTGAATTAGTAATTGCGGTAATTCACAATTCATGGATTCATAATTCCGCCGCAGGCGGGAAGTGATTCATCCTTCTTCGTCGCTCAATCCTGGTCCAAGTCCGCGCTCGCGAGCGTACTGAGCAGCAGCATCTCGGCCTGAGAGACCCAGTTTGCGATAGATTTCGGAGAGGTATGTACGGACCATAGTTTCAGGCACACCTGTCTGCTGGCCTATCTGGTCATTGGTGAGGCCTGTAGCCAGCAGTCGCAGGATAGCGCGCTCGTTGGATGTAATAAGCATATCTGTGCTGCTTATCCGCTTTTGTGCGTTATCAGCCGAAGATGACACCAGCGGGTTGGTTATGATCGAGCCAGATATATGCTGGTCATCCCTTTGCAAAAGAGGGGTCTCACCCGACATTACGTCGCGTATCGTCTGCAAAAGCACGTCGCTTCCCGCATCCTTCAGCACGTAGGCACTTGCACCGGCCCGTCGCGCCTCACGCAGATGTTCCTCACCCTTGAACATCGTCAGCATGATTATCGGCAGCCCAGGGTAACTGTCGGTAAGCTTGCGCGTAGCCTCCATGCCATCCATTCCGGGCATATTGATGTCCATCAGCACGATGTCAGGCTTGAGCTTTGTAACTTGCTCTATAGCCTCTTTACCGTTACCGGCTTCGCCCACAGGCTCCATGTCCTCTTCCATCTCGAAAATTGAGATCAATCCTCTCCTGTAAGGGCCATGATCGTCGGCAACCACTATGCGTATAGTGCTCCCCTGCGCTCGTACACCGCCAAAAGGGGATGTGCCTGAGCGAGAGAGCCATATTCCACTCTTCTGATAGGAGGGCATAAAAACTCCTGCCTGGCTGACTGGCTACAGCCTCTTATAATGGCCCTGGCGCCACCCAATAAGACGGCAACCGGTGCTGGAAAAGAGAAGATTCCTAACAATGCACATTACATATGATGCCTGAATGAGGACTTTCTATCCAGTAGAACAAAGCACCGGTTATCTACGGTTAGTTTAACACATATCAGCAAAGAGTGTGGGCATTGCGGGCCGGGGATTGGGGGTCACGCGCTGGGCATCATTCCCGAACCCCGATCCGCTCCACCAGCGCGTGAGCAGCAGTGGCTGGGTCGAGCTTATGCGAAGCCAGATCATCCAGCAGATGATCAAGAGCGCCCTTTTGTTGAAGGCTCGCGATAAGGTGGCGGAGGGTGAGGTCGCGGGCGCGCTCCAGCACCTCGACACGGAGGCGGGCGCGGCGCTTCTCGTCAAGATGCCCATTCTCATTTAGATAAGCCTGGTGCCTGGCTATCGCCTCTGCAACTGCGCTTACGCCTGTGCCTTCAGCCGCTATCGTCTTGATGATTGGCGGCACCCACGCTCCTTGAAGGTAGGGCACGAGGCGCATGGCGCTCTTGAGATGATTTGCAAGCCGGTCGGCCCCTTCACGATCAGCCTTGTTGATAATGAGCAAGTCGGCTATTTCCAGCACACCCGCTTTGATCGCTTGCACGTCGTCGCCCATGCCGGGCACCTCAACGAGCAAAGTTGTGTCAGCGAGCCCTGCTATCGAAACCTCGTCCTGGCCCACACCCACCGTTTCTATGATGACGACATCGCGGCCCAGAGCATCCATCACCCGTGCGACATCAGCAGTAGCCGCCGAGAGACCGCCAAGCTGCCCCCGCGAGGCCATAGAGCGAACAAAGACGCCTGGGTCTTGATAGAAACCAAGCATACGAATGCGGTCGCCGAGGATAGCGCCACCGCTCACTGCTGAGGTGGGGTCCACAGCAACTACGCCTATAGTTTTGCCTTCTGCGCGGTAACATTCAATCAGCTTGTTGACCAGTGTAGATTTGCCCGCGCCGGGGGGGCCCGTTATCCCCAGCAGATGAGCGCGGCCTGTGTGAGGTGTAATAAGCCGGAGGGCTTCTCTGTATCCTGCGCGGCGGTTCTCCACCACTGTCATCAGGCGCGAAGCGGCAGCCCGATCACCCTGGATAAGCCTTTCAACGAGCGCGGCTATCAGCGAAGTAGCAGAAGCCTGCGCGCTAACAGGAGCGGACATTACTGCTCTTCCTCACTCTGAGCATGTCGCGCTGTGACATGCTCTCGCACGAAGCGCACCGCCTCTTCCATCGGGGTGCCAGGGCCGAAGACCGCTGCGATGCCCATCTCCTTGACAGCAGGAATGTCATCATCAGGTATGATACCCCCTGCATAGACAAGAAGATCGCTAAGCCCGCGCTTACGCAGCTCGCCCATGATGCGCGGAAAGAGCGCCATGTGCGCGCCCGACAAAATGGAGAGGCCAATTGCGTCCACATCCTCTTGCAGAGCCGCTTCAGCTATCATCTCCGGCGTCTGGTGCAGACCCGTATAGATAACCTCCATGCCTGCATCACGCAAAGCACGAGCGATAATCTTGGCCCCACGATCATGCCCATCAAGCCCAGGCTTGGCGATAAGCACCCTTATCTTCTGTTGCGCACCCGGAGCTTCTTCCCCGGTCGCTTCGCTCGATGGCGTCTTTGCCACCATAGTCCCCTCCCTATATTCAGTATGTAATCTACTCTTATCAATATTACTCTAAATGGGGTGGAGACGTAAAGAAAGGGAGCGGGAGTGAAACGTGAGCTGTTCACTGACTACTGATCCTCTTGCTCCCCGCTCCTTAGCCTCTGGTCCATCCAGTATAATTGCCTGGTGAGCAGAAAAGTGGTTGTCAGGGAGCAATCAGGATGAGGCTCAGGAGGCAGGTACTGGCTGACGGGGCTTTGGCTCTGGTTACCCTGATCTGGGGTTCTACCTTTGTCCTTGTTAAGGATGCAGTGGAGCAGGTTTCCCCCTTTTTGCTCCTTGCGCTGCGGTTTACGCTGGGCGCGCTTGCCCTGGCTATTATCATAGCGCTACTGGGGCGATGGCGCGGCGTGACGTTGCGCGAGGTTGGCTGGGGCGCGCTCATGGGGGTCGCGCTCGGCACAGGTTACGCGCTGCAAACTGTGGGCTTGCAGTGGACCAGCGCGAGTAACGCAGGGTTCATAACAGGCCTCTATGTTGTCTTCGTGCCGGTGCTCGGTATAATCTTCCTCAAACAGACGCCTGATCGCTGGGGTATCACAGGCATAGCGCTTGCCACTCTTGGCCTGGCCCTGTTGAGCTTGCGCAGTGAGACGGGCTTCTACCTCAACAGCGGCGACCTGCTGATGCTTGGCTGCGCGGCGGCCTTCGCTGTGCAGATAGTGGTGGTAGCGCGAGTAGCCGGCTGGGCCGACCCGTTGCGCATAACCCTGGTGCAGATAGCTGTCGCCGGGCTGCTGAACGCCCTGGCTGCTGCCCTCTTCGAGCGCCCGGTCGCCGCTATAGACCCGCAGCTCTGGGCTTCCGCTGCTTATCTCGGAGTAGCAGCTACAAGCCTGGCTTTCACCATACAGATAGCAGTGCAACGCTTCACCAGCGCGCTACACACGGCTTTAATCTTCACGCTGGAGCCTGTCTTTGCCGCCGTCTTCGGCGTGTGGCTACAGCACGACCGGCTGGGAGTAGCAGCCTGGGCAGGGGCCGCCATGATCCTGGCCGGAATGATTCTAGGTCAGGGATCAGAGATTGGGTTAGCCCCTAAACCCTGATCCCTGACCCCTGCGCTGGGCACCTGGGAAGGGGCTATATTTAGCTGCTTGTAGAGATCGAGGGTAGAACGTGCGGCTACGTCCCAGGTGAAGAGGGCAGAGCGTGCCAGACCGCGCGCTCGCAATTCTTGCCGCAAGCCGGGTTCCAGGTGAATGCGATATAGCGCCGAGGCTATCTCCTCTACCGATAGAGGGTCCACGAGCAGCGCGGCGGCACCCGCCACCTCTACCAGCGACGAACACCGCGAAGTAACTACAGGCGTGCCACATGCCATAGCCTCGATAACGGGCAGCCCGAAGCCCTCATATATGGAAGGGAAAGCCATCGACTCTGCAAGTGAATAGATAACCGGCAAATCTTCAGCAGGCACATAGCCTGTGAGGATTACGTCGCGGGAGAGTCCGAGCCGTTCTATCTCGCCAAGAATAGGCTCTACATGCCAGCCGTTCTGGCCCACTATCACCAGCTTATGAGGCAGTTTAGCCTTTTTGAGCGCGGCGAATGCCTGTATCAACCTGCCAATATTCTTTCGCGGCTCGATGGTGCCTACATACAGGATAAAAGGATCGTCCAACCCATATCGGGCGCGTACAACCTCCCTGCGCGCAATGTCATTTACAGGAGAGAAGTGCGGGGCGGCAGCGCCCATGATCACCCGCACTTTCTCCTTCGGCACGCCCAGATAACGAACTATATCGTCACGCGCGCTATTCGATACCGTGATAATCGCGTCCGCATTGCGGGCCACTCTCGGTATGAGGGTGCGGTCGAGCAGACGCTTCTTCAGGGTGTGGAAACGCGGAGTGATAAAGACTGTCATATCGTAAATAGTGACAACCGAACGCCGGTCGCAAACCACAGGAGCCAGATAGTTGGTGAAATGGCAGATGTCGGGGCATGCCTGCCTTAAAGCCATGGGCAGCGCGGTTTGCATCCAGAGCGCACGCACCGGGAAGAAGTTCCGGCTGTGTATCCGCTCGGTGCCCAGCTGCCTGTGTGTAGCGCGTATATCGCGGTTCGAGAAAAGAACATATTCGTTTTCCGGCGCTAACTGCATAATCCCCGCCAGTAAATTGGCGGTGTAGTGGCCCACGCCTGATTTGCACCCCTGAAGCGCGGAAGCCTCGTATCCTATCAACATTATTTTGTCGCCTCCAGACGCGGAGTAATTTGGGCCACACGGGAGGGTTGCGGCATGAGTTTCGGCCAGCAGACGCCGAGGCCCAATGTGAGCCAGAAAGTAACGTACATAGGGGTCGAAAAGAGAAAGTAATCCACGAATCCATGGGAGAAAAAGGCCAGCATCCCTGCTGTAGCGCCCAGCCC
>DAHVFG010000158.1:0-5510 GCA_027317125.1 Chloroflexota bacterium
TGCTCCCAGCCGAAGGCCGGGCGGCTCACGACCTTGTAACCTGCGGCCTCGATACCTGCTTTGTCGGCGGGTATGTTCTTGAAGCCTTCGGAGAAGATCATGTCAAGGTCGCCTGTCTTGACCTGTGCGATCATCTGGTTCAAGTCGGTGATGAACTTGATCCTGATCGTCTTGATTGCGGGCGGGGCGGTCAGGTTGTACTGGTCGTTAGCGACAAGGACCATCTCCTGCCCCTTGTTCCAGCTCTGAACCTTCCATGCGCCAGCGCCTACAGGCGTGGTGCCGAATTGGGAGGTCCTGATCTTGTCTGGAGGGATATTCGCCAGCGCCTTGCTCGGGTAGATGCCGCCGATTTCGGAGTAAACCAGGGAGCCTGCAGGCTTGTTAGCGTCGATGTACACCTTCAGGAAGCCGTAATTTTCCTTGTCGGGGAGGCTGTTATAGTAAGCCTTAAGCCCATTGAGCGAGCGATAGTTGTAGATAACCGTGTACTTGTCAGGGTTGTCTACATTCTCCAGCTTCTGATACTCGGAACGACTCACCACCGGAGATGCGGGGTTCATGACGAGCTTGAAGTAGAAGAGCGCATCATTGGAGGTAATTTCGCTGCCGTCCGACCACTTGATCCCCTGGCGAAGCTTGTACTTCACAACCAGGTGGCGGTCGTCGCCTGTACCTACATAGTATGCGCCGCCATTCTCAAGGGTGGGCACATACCAGGCAATCTCAGGGAAGGGAGTCCCGTTGTCATCGCGGTATGTGAGGCCCTTGTCGGTGAGGGCAAGTATGCGGGTGGTGATAGCGGCGTTGTTGAAGACCGTCATGTCCTGCGGTTCCTGCTGGGAGCCGATTACCATGGTGGTCTTGCTGGTGCCCTGGTTGGGTATAGGGGCGATAGGCAGCGCGTCAGCAGCGACAGGGGTTGCCTTGTACTGCTGTACACCGAGGAGGCCCAGCTCTACTTCGTAGGGCGCTGCTTTCTCAGGGTGCAGCTCGAAGCGGTTGCGTTCGAAATACTGCACAGTGTATGTCTTGCCGTCTGTGGCAGATACTTCCTGGAACTGCTCGCTCAGCGGGTAGCCGAACTGGCTCAATCCGCCGTACTTGTTCCAGTATTCCAGGATTTTGCCTGAAATTGTGTGGCGTGTCTCTGGGAACCACAGTTTGGTGGCGCTCAGGTCGCCCGGCTTGTCTACGCCTACGAAGGGCGCATCAGCTGGGTTGCGGGGCTGCTTTGTAGCGGGGTCTATCGAAGGGCGGCCCTCAGAGAGAGTAGCTCCCAGGCGGCCTAGCAGCACGTCATAGGGCGCTTTGTTCTCAGGGTGCGCTTCGTAGCGTGCGCGCTCGAACCACTGGGTCTGATATGTCTTGCCGTTCTCTGTTGAGATTTCAGGGCGAACATCTGTGATAGCAAGTCCGTTCACATAGGTGTTGCTCTGCTCGCTGCCCTGTGCGCTCCATACCTCCAGGAAGCGGCCTGACACTGTAAAGTTGCCGATTTTACGGGATGCGCCCTGGGCCGCCGCTGGCTGCGACGTGACCGGAACGAGCGATACCGCCATCGCGCCGATTACGCCTGCGTAAACGGCTATACGGCCAATACCGTGTTTGGATTTGTTCATTATCTCCTCCTACCTAAATCGGCGTAAAGCCAAAAAGGTAATGTAAAAGCTAAAACCTCACACGAAAATCGTTGTGAGCCGCCACATGGGGCTGTGACAGGTCAGCTATGGCATGGCGTGTTGCTCTAAAATACGCCTCGCCCCTTTCTCTATCTGACACGCTACGCTTTGCGCTGGCTCCTTGTACCCCTACAGGAGCCGGTGTCCGTTCCCACCCCCCTTCTAAGTAAATTTTGTTCCTTTTCTGCCCAATCTTCAGTTTTTACATATGGTATTGCACAACCTCGCTTTTGTAAGCGAGCGCCTCTACGCATATAAAGTTGATGGTACCACATTTTGCATAGAAAGGCAAGACTCGCAGAAGTTGTGCAATGTCACTGCTGAGGTTTCGCAGTTGCGCCACTGACCCTTGCACATATATACACAACGAAAATGGCAAAAAGGTTCATTATTGTAAGTGTTCAGAGTTGGGGTGGCGCAATCTTCTTGGGGTATCCGTGCGGGTGTTGCGCCAACTACCCTTACGTACCCTCACCCCCAAACCCCCTCTCCCACGAGGGGAGAGGGGGCTTTACTCCTGCTGAGTGTACGGGGATACAGATGTTCTCCCACAAGGGGAGAGAGGGCTTTACTCCTGGCTCTTCCCAAGAAGAAAGCCCCATCTCCCTTCATGGGAGAGGGGGTTTGGGGGTGAGGGCAGGTGGGGGTGCACAAGGGGCTTGGCCCCAGGGGCGGGCTAAGGTTGTTGTATTCCCAGTCAACGGTGAGGGCAGGTGGGGGTGCACAAGGGGCTTGGCCCCGCACCCCCAACTCTGAACAGTTACAGTGGAAAGTAAAGCGTTTCGCGTGGCCGTTTTGCCCCCTGGCGCCTGTGGTATAATTATAGGTGTGCCCGTTGGCTGGCGCGTAGAAAAGTTTGAGGCGGAGCTTTGGATAGAGCTACAGAAGGAAGGTTTTACGTTGACAGCGCAAATGGATAAACCGGAGGCGTATATAATAGAAGCTTTACGCACCCCTGTGGGTCGTTACGGCGGCGCGCTCAAGGATGTGCGGCCCGATGACCTCGCTGCTATGATTATATCGGCCCTTGTAGAGCGCACAGGGGTGGACCCGCGCCGTATCGAGGACGTTATACTGGGCTGCGCAAACCAGGCAGGAGAGGACAACCGCAATGTTGCGCGCATGGCGGCGCTCCTTGCCGGTTTGCCCGTAGAGGTGGCGGGGGCTACCGTCAACCGCTTGTGCGGTTCGGGCCTTCAGGCGGTAAATGACGCCGCACGCGCTATCAAGCTGGGCGAGGGCGACGTTTTTATCGCGGGTGGCGTCGAGAGCATGACGCGTGCGCCATTTGTAATGGCTAAACCGAGCGAGGCGTGGCCCCGTGGCGACCAGAAGCTATATGATACGACAATCGGCTGGCGCTTCACCAACCCGCGCCTTGCCGAGATGTACCACCCTTATAGCATGGGTGAGACAGCCGAGAATGTTGCCGAGCGGTGGCAAATATCCCGCGAAGACCAGGACGCTTTTTCTGCCGAGAGCCAGCGGCGAGCAGGCGCGGCAATCGAGTCGGGCCGATTCAAAGATGAGATCGTGCCTGTGATCGTGCCTCAGCGCAAAGGCGATGCAGTTGTGGTAGATACAGATGAGCACCCCCGGCCCGACACGTCGCCTGAGAAGCTAGGCAAGCTCAATGCCGCCTTCAAGAAGGGTGGCTCGGTCACCGCAGGCAACGCCTCCGGCATCAACGATGGGGCATCAGCGCTGCTCCTTACGAGCAAGCAGGCCGCCGCCGAGATGGGCTTGAAGCCGCTGGCCCGCATAGTTACTTCGGCTGTGGCAGGGGTAAACCCCGACTGCATGGGTGTCGGCCCTGTGCCTGCCACTCGCAAGGCTCTGGAGCGGGCTGGGCTGACTGTGGACGACATGGACCTCATAGAGCTGAACGAGGCTTTTGCCGCTCAGTCGCTGGCGTGCATACGCGACTTGAAGCTGGACCCTGAGAAGATAAATGTCAACGGCGGGGCAATCGCCCTCGGTCATGCTCTGGGCAACAGCGGCTCCCGCCTGCTGACTACCCTCGTGCATGAGCTACGCCGCCGAGGTGGACGCTATGGCCTTGCCACAATGTGCATAGGCGTGGGTCAGGGTATCGCTACTATAATCGAGATGGTGTAGTTATGCCTGAAGTTACAATCTCCTCAGAACTGCGCGACTTCCTTCTCGTAGGTACACACACTGCCAAGCTTGCTACCGTGCGTGCGAACGGACGCCCTCACGTCGTGCCCGTCTGGTTTGTGCTCGACGGAGATGAGATCATCTTCACTACCGGTGAAAATACCGTGAAAGGCGCTAGCCTGCGACGCGATCCGCGCCTTGCCATTTGCGTGGATGACGAGGCTCCGCCTTTCTCATTTGCAATGATAGAGGGCGTGGTCGCGTTTAGTGAGGAGCCGGGCGACCTGCTCTACTGGGCAACTCGCATCGCGGGCCGGTACATGGGCGCGGAGAAGGCCGAGGCATACGGCAAGCGCAACGGCGTGCCAGGCGAGTTGCTGGCGCGAGTAAAAGTCACGAAAGTGACCTTCCAAAGGAACGTCGCGGATTAAAAGGGCAAAGAATAAAGTATCAGATAAGCACAGAAAAAGGAGGAGTTGTGGATAATACTATGACGCAGGACCCTTCTCAGGGAACGATGGAAAGAACGCATTGGAAGCTGCTCATTAATGGACAGCAGGTGGACTCGGCCTCGGGTGAGACCTTCGACGCGATCAACCCTGCCACCAATGAAAAGTTCGCAACGGTCTCAAAGGCGGGTAAACAAGATGTGGACGCGGCAGTCGCGGCAGCACGCGAGGCATTTGACAAAGGCAAGTGGACGCGGATGGGCGCGGCGCGGCGTGGAAGTGCGCTTTACAAAGTCGCGCAAATCATGCGCAGCCGCCGGGACGAAATCGCTCGACTTGAGGTGACGAACAACGGCAAGGCGATCTCTCAGGCGAAGGCTGAACTGGACCAGGCTATAGAGGACTTCGAGTTCTTCGCGGGTGCGGCCACAAAGATAATGGGCAGCACAATCCCTGTGCCCGGCGCCTTTCTGAACTACACGGTGCGCGAGCCTATCGGCGTCTGCGCGCAGATTGTCCCCTGGAATTACCCGATTATGATGGCTGCCTGGAAGCTGGCTCCTGCCCTCGCCGCAGGCAACACTGTGGTTCTCAAGCCAGCCAGCGCCACACCCCTGACAGCCCTTCTGTTGGGCGAGATTTGCCTTGAGGCGGGTATTCCGGCGGGCGTGGTAAACGTTCTGCCTGGACCCGGCGTTGAGATAGGCACATACCTTGCGGAGCATCCAGGTGTGGACAAGATAGCCTTCACGGGGGAGACTGAGACGGGGCGCGACATAATGCGCCGAGCGGCGGGCACCCTCAAGCGCGTGACGCTGGAGCTTGGCGGCAAGTCGCCGAACATTGTCTTTGATGACGCCGATGTAGACCACGCGGTGAACGGCTCGCTTTTCGCTATCTACTACAGCGCGGGGCAGTCGTGCGAAGCGCGCTCTCGCCTCTTTGTGCATGGCAGCATTTATGACCGTTTCGTGGAGCAGTTTGTCCAGAAAGCCGAGCGCCTGAAAGTGGGCGACCCGATGGACCCCTCAACACAGATCGGCTCTCTTATCTCTCCCAAGCACCTTGAGCGCGTGGATGGCTACGTGCAGATTGGCCGCTCGGAGGGAGCCGAAGTGCTTACAGGAGGGGCCAGGGCGGGCGACGGCAAGGACAAGGGCAACTTTTATCTTCCGACTGTGCTTGCGGGGGTGGATAATAAGGCTCGCGTGGCGCAAGAAGAGATCTTTGGCCCTGTGGTCACAATCATGCGCTTCTCGAC
>DAHVFG010000159.1:0-5453 GCA_027317125.1 Chloroflexota bacterium
CCCCCTTTTGGGGCAATGTTGCGCCTAGGTCTGGAAAACTTTCGCTGATAAGTCGGATTGTGGGCTATAGAAACCATTACTTGTAAAGGGGGAGACAGATGGCAAACGTAGTATTCGACCAGGTATACAAGCGCTACGGTAACGTTACGGCCATAACCGATCTGAACCTCGAAGTGAAGGACAAGGAGTTCATGGTGCTGGTCGGGCCATCGGGCTGCGGCAAGTCAACGGCTTTGCGGATGATCGCGGGCCTTGAGGAGATCTCCGGCGGTACGGTCTCTATCTCAGGGCGCGTTGTCAATAACGTGGCCCCAAAAGACCGCGATATCGCTATGGTCTTCCAGAACTATGCCCTCTACCCGCACATGAATGTCTTTGACAACATGGCCTTTGCTCTCAAGCTGCGCCACATGCCCAAGGACCAGATAAAGACCCGTGTGGAGAGCGTGGCGGATGGCCTGGCGATCAAGCATCTGCTCACCCGCAAGCCGCGCCAGCTCTCTGGCGGCCAGCGACAGCGCGTTGCTCTGGGCCGGGCCATCGTGCGCGAGCCTCAGGTCTTCCTTATGGATGAGCCGCTCTCTAACCTTGACGCCAAGCTCCGCGTCGAAACGCGAGCCACAATCAACAAGCTGCACCAGCGCCTACAGACCACTACCGTCTATGTTACCCACGACCAGGTAGAAGCAATGACGATGGGCGACCGCATTGCGGTCATGAAAGACGGCGTGCTGCAACAGGTGGATACGCCCCTCATCTTATTCAACAACCCTGTAAATATATTTGTCGCGGGCTTCATCGGCTCGCCGTCTATGAACCTGCTCAATGCGACTGTCACGCAGCAAGGCGATGATCTCTTTGTTTCGTCAGATACTACGAGCGCGACGGGCGGGATGAAGCTGAGGATACCGGCTCGTTTCCGCAGCTATATCGCGCCGCACGTAGGCAAGACAATTGTTTTCGGCATGAGGCCGCAGGATATCCATGATGCCCGCTTTGCCACAGGCGCGCTTGACGAGGACGAGAGTGCGGATGATCTCGCGATGGTGCGCACGCAGGTAGACGTCGTGGAGCCGATGGGCACCGAAGTTTCTATGTACCTGATCAACGGGCAGACTACCCTTGTAGCTAGAATGGACTCGCGCACAGAGGTGCAGCCCGGCAACACGTTAGAAGTAGCGTTCAATATGGACAAAATGCACGCATTCGACCCGGAGTCGCAGCAATCGCTGATTGACAAAAGCAAGATATTGCAGCGTGCCTAGGAGGTTTCTTTATTAATGGCGAACGAGCATAAGACATATGAATTGGTAGTGCAGCCTCGTGAGATCACGGGCAAGCAGAGCAAACAACTCAGGCGAGAGGACCTTGTGCCGGGCGTAGTGTACGGCAACGAGGTAAAAGCAGAAAGCATACAGGTTCTCCATAGGGAGCTTGACCGCGTCTATCTGCACGCGGGCAGCAATACGCTGGTAGACCTGAAGATAGGCGACACCGCTACGCCCCGTAAAGTATTCATCCACAATGTGCAGCGTAATCCGGTGAGCCATAACCTTACCCATGTTGACTTCATGGTGGTGAACTTGCTCGAAGAGATCACGACCACTGTGCAGTTGGTGCTCACCGGCGAGTCACCCGCCGTGAAGAATGGCGACGGCGTGCTGTTACAGGCGTTAGACCACATTCAGATACGCGCACTGCCCAGCGACATCTTGCCTCTGATTGAGGTTGACACAAGCGTTCTCGACGACCTGGATAAGACTATTCACGTTTCTGACCTGGCTGTGCCGGGCAACGTTACTGTGCTCACGAGTGGAGACGAGCTAGTGGCGAAGGTAACAGCTCTACGTGCCGAGCCTGAGGAAGAAGTCGAAGCTGACGAAGCAGCCGCTGAGATTGCCGAAGGCGCTGAAGAAGGGGCTGGCGGGCCTGAAGAAGAAAGTTAGATTAGCTGCTCTTGAAGGCAAGGGGGTTGCCATCTCTGGCAACCCCTTTGTTGCTATTTACTACGTGCAACTTGCGCACCCACAGAAACGTATATAATAGGACCATTGATATGGACGTATGGAGATTTCTTTAATGGATACAATTTATAATCTGGCGATTGGCCTTCTTAACCTGATTACACTCGCGATCATTGCACGCGCGCTACTGTCGTGGTTCTACCCGTTGGGTCGAGATCGCTGGTCGCAATTGTTGCTCGATATTACCGAGCCTCTGCTCGCCCCGGTGCGTGCTGTCATCAGCAGGATCCTGCCGATACCGATTGACTTCTCACCAATAGTAATAATCCTGCTGATACAATTCTTGCAGAACTTGCTCCAAAGAGCGTATCTAGGTTCTTAGCTTTACGCACATGCACAAGAAGCCCCACAAGTGAGGGGCTTAGCTTTCATGAAGAGAGACACTACTGCTCCGAGCAGTAGTGTCTCTCTTCATGAAAGCTTTACTGTTGACCCTGGCTTGATGGCTGTGGTTGGTCGTCTTTTGGCTTTGCCGGGGCCGGCGGGTGTAGAGCTTGCATCAGGCTGTAGAAGATGGTGCTTACCTCGCCTCTGGTTGCCAGGGCGCTGGGGTAGAAGTTTCCTTCCTCATCTCCGGTCACGATGCCGTGCGCGTGGGCCGTTGCTACGTAGCCGGCTAGCGAGCTATCTGCTGGCACGTCGGAGAAGCCTGTGTGCGTAGAGCTTATCTGCCAGCCCGCTGCGAGCACAATGCTGCGTGCTACCTCTCCACGAGAGATAGGATCGGTTGGCCCGAAGGTGCCGTCGGAGTAGCCTTCCATCGCGCCGCGTGCGGCGGCGGTCTCGACATATGGGAACATCCAGCTATCACCAGGCACATCGCTGAATCTCCCCTCAGCGGGTTTGATCAGACCCCACTGAAAAGCAATCGCCAGCATCTTGGCAAGCTGCGCCCTTGTCAACGTGCTATCGGGCCTGAAGGAGCCGTCGCTGTAGCCGCTGATTACGCCTTCGTCGCTTAGCGACTCGATAGCCAGGAAGTCGGGGCGCGACATAGAGACGTCGTTGTATCTGGCTGCTGCCTGGACAGTTATCTCCAGCCTGGAGACGTTACCCGCCGGGTCTGCTGCTGTAACATGGATCACGAAGTCTCGCCCACTCGCTTGCACAGTTGAAGTGAAGACGCCCGCCGCTTCGTCGGCACGCTGGTTGTTTACGGCTACGAATATCCCAGGCTCGGTTCGCCCGCGCACAATCAGATCGCCAGGCTGCACATGCGCTCCGTTCACCGGTGTGTCTATTGCCAGAGCAGGCGGGCTGGTGTCTATGCTCGTGTAAGCGTCGGCTTTGTCGGGCCACTCTTCAACGTTGCCCGCGGCGTCTCGCGCCCGACTGCGGAATTCGTATGTATAGCCGTTGTCCCCATCAAGGGCGGCCTGGGTCTGCGAGGTCGCCATTTTCCAGTCGGTCCATTGGCCGTTAGGTATGGTCCGGTACTGAACGTCATATGAGACCAGGCCGCTGCCGCCGGATTCGTCTTGCCCGGTCCAGCGCACATCTATCTCAGGATTGTTGCTGTAAACAGGAAGGGGGAGAACCGAAGATGTAGGGGCCGCCTTGTCGCCAACACCTTTGCCAACTACCACGTCTACCCTCAAGGCAGGCGACCCCTGGTCGGCAAACCAGCCCATGCCCTCTCGATACATATCCCAGATAAGGGCGTAGTGCCCTGAGGCTTTGGGTGCATTAAGTTTCGCGGTCACAGTAATGGTGTCGGCGAAAGCGACAGGTGTGGGCAGGTTGGTTCTGATCTCCTGCCAGCCCCCGTTTACCGCCTTGTTATCAGGCGTGAGCCATTTATAGCCCAGCGTTACCGCCCCTGGGCCTGTCTTCGGCCACGCCTCGGAGCCGCTGTTGCGTACAGTAAGGTGTACATCCACCGTCGCGCCGGGCGCGATGTTCCCCGGGGTATCGTGCTGCGTGAACATAGCTCGCTGAGCCGGTTGCTCGGAGACCACCGCGGCGCGGATCTGCGGGAGCATGCTCCACAGCTTGTCGCCTGGGCATGTTGAGGTGTTGAAGCCCTGCCCGCAAGCAGTGCCTTTGAAGTCGCGATGGCCCGCGATATTAGGCCGCGTGTAAGTGACTGTGCCTCCGCAGTCTGTGTAGCCCGTGAAGGTGCCTGTACCCAGTGGGTCTATTCCGCGCTGATTAGCTTTCCACGAGATAAGATCTATCAAAGAGGCTTGCGCTGCGGCGGAAGGGGCGACCGTCATGTAGTTGCCTATCATGCCAATGCCCATGCTGTTGGAGTTGAAAGGGTAGGCATGGCCTGCCTCAACGTCCTGTCCTCCTGCGCGTCCTTCGTAGATCACGCCATTGGGGTCTATGAGATAATTGTAGCCGATATCTCCCCAGCCGCGTGTATTCGTATGGTAGTACCAGATAGCCCGCACACGCGCCGCGAAGTCGGTGTCTTTGTTGGAGGTCGCGGTATGGTGGATAATGATGTTTGTGACGCGCTTGTACTTGGGCGTCCACTTGGGGCTGCTCTCACCCTGCGGCGAGCCCCAGTCCTTCCTGCTGACAATTAAAGGCATAGGTATCTCCGAAGGAGTGCCTTGCGCCATAGCCTGAGGCTTAGGTGGGTTGGGGGTTATGCCTGCGTTGATGAAGGTATAAGTTAGCTCGTGTAAGATGGGGGTGATGCCAACCTTATCCGTGCGTAAAGTCACTCTACTTTGCACATATTTGTGCGTGCGCTCGACCTGATTTACGGAGACAGGAGAGCCAAAGGTCTCTGTTATCGGGTCTTGTGCCATGATGTCAGCTTCTTCATCTACCTGCTCCCACGGCGCCCACACCGTGCCGTCCGGGCTTGTGCGCAGCTCAACCTGGACGGTAGTGCCGCCAGGCGTATCAGCCCACCAGTGGGGCGCGACATCGGTGAAGTCAATAGGCGCTCTGGTTGGGTCCGACATATAGGTGGCCTCACGCCCGCCCGCAGGCAACGTCAGAGTGCCATCGAACGACTTTTCTCTGGTGTCTGGGGCGTCACCTACGTAGTTTGCGCCCTTGAGGGTGTAATCAGCGCCTGTGACAAGTGGAGCTTGCGAGCCGCTGCCTGATCCTGTGGGTTCGCGGGCTGCCAATACTTCTCGCGATCCTCCATAGGGCAGCACAGCGGCGGAGCCGATTAGCGCAAAGCAGAATATAGTACGCAGCTTTGCGCTAATAGATGGTTTGGCTGGAAATAGATGAGTGAAGCAAAGGAATAGGCGCAACAAGCGCATTGATGGTGCCTCCGGTCTAGGGGAACGGGAATAGTAAAGCCGAGTATATTGTGGAAAGATGGTCGTGTCAAACGGACAGTGGCAAGTAACTGTTCAGAGTTAGGGTGTAGCAATCTTCAAGGAGTAGCTGTGGAGGCGCACCCTCACCCCCAACGCACCCTCACCCCCAACCCCCTCTCCCACAAGGGGAGAGGGG
>DAHVFG010000015.1:0-38080 GCA_027317125.1 Chloroflexota bacterium
GCAGGCAAGCAATTCAAAGCACGCTTTGCAGGTCCTGGTATGCGCTGGAACCGTTGCGGAGCCGAAAAGCTTTTGCCCGTCCGAACTGCTATCCTCAGTTCACGCTTTCGAGCAGTGTTGGCACCTGGCCTACAACTCGCCCCCTATCTGAAATGCACCCCCGAACAACACCCAAGTTGACATGCCAATATACTCCCTGTATAATAAGTGCGAAATCGCGGGAGTAACTCAGTGGTAGAGTGTCTGCCTTCCAAGCAGAATGTCGCCAGTTCGAGCCTGGTCTCCCGCTCCAACAGGCATCAGCATAGAGAAGCCCAGCCGCGCGAGGTTGGGCTTCTTTGCCGCGCAGAAACCCTAACTTGTAAGTTGCGCGGGAACTTACAACCCAGGACTCATCCCTGCAACCGAACCACCCGCTATACTTACAAAGTAAGCATGAGGGTGAGGCCCCTCACTCTCATGCGCCAATTGTTGCAGCGCCTGACGCATCTACGTAAGAACCTCGAAACATAGCTTCAGCCCCGATGTTCCAATCCAGCGAACAGCAACCGGAATAAACCATTGCAATCGTATCCCACACTGCTCTGGCTCCCCGCCATCCGGCCACTTAGCTGCCGCGAACTGGCCGGATGGCAGATGCCTGGGCACAACCTGCGGCGGTATACTAAGATAAAAAGCGGAGACCACCCTGGATAAGACTAAAGTAAAAACGAGAGAGAAAATATGCAGCAAGGAATGAGCGGCGGCTCCCCGGCGTGGGGCAGGCATGGAGGAAGGAGGCCTTTCCCTCCCCCCGGGAACAATATAGAGAAAGAAGCCGAGGCCAACCAGAACCGCTTCGCAGATTGGAAGCGCAACGCGCGGGCAGCCATATCCGGTGTGCCTCGCGCCATGAAGATCGTCTGGGAGTCGCACAAAGGCTTTACAGTAGCGCTGGCCCTGCTCGCCGTCATATCCGGTATCGTGCCCACTGCCACCGCCTGGATCAGCAAATTGCTGATAGATGCTGTTGTGCTGGCTATCACAAAAGGGAACAATCAGGCGCACATCGGCAGCGTGGTGCTGTTGGTGCTCGCCCAGTTCGGTCTCTACGTAGGGAGTTCCCTTCTACAGACCGTCAAGAATATTAACCAGCAAGCCCTTCAAGAACTTACAGCCAATCGTGTCCAGCTAATGTTGATGCAGCATGCTAATCGCCTCGACCTGAGCTTCTTCGAGAATCCTGCATTCTACGACACATTGCAGCAAGCGCAGCGCGAGGCCACATACCGCCCCACCTCAATGGTAAGCCAGACCTTTGACCTTGCGCGCTCCTTCATTACTTTCCTCAGTATGATCGCCCTCATAGCAGGGCTGGGCTGGGGCGTGGCCGTGCTGGCTCTCCTCTCTCCTATACCCAGTTTCATCGCAAGCTCTCGCTACGGCTGGCAGGGCTACAGGCTCTCACGCTGGCAGTCGCCGGACCGCAGGCGCATGGCCTATTTCCTGGACCTGCTTACCAAGGACTCCTACAACAAGGAAATCAAGCTTTTCGGCCTGGGAGACCACTTTATCGAGCGTTGGAGGGAGATCGCCAGCCGATTTTACACGGAAAACAGGTCGCTGGTGAAACGCCGCTACCTCGTGGGCTTTGCCTGGGGCAGCCTGACCACAATAGTGACCAGTGGCACCTATCTGTACGTAGCTTTGCAAGCCATCGCGGGCACTCTCACCCTCGGCAGCCTCACTTTGTATACGCAGGCTGTAAGCGCAGTGCAGTCGAGCCTGGGGAGCATCCTCAGCGGCCTCTCGGATATGTACGAGAACAATCTCTACCTCACCAATCTCTACGACTTCCTGGATTACGAGCCTGCAATCAAGAGCTTACCGGATGCCCGCCGAGTAGAGTTGCCACTAAAAGAAGGCGTAGAGTTTCGCGATGTCACTTTCACCTACCCTGGCAAGAGTGAGCCTGCTCTACAGCACGTCAGCTTTGTGATACACCCTGGTGAAGCAGTAGCCCTGGTTGGACAGAATGGCGCGGGCAAGACCACCATAGTCAAGCTCCTCACTCGCCTCTACGACCCTGACGAGGGGCAAATCTTCCTTGATGGGCATGACCTTCGAGAATACGACCTTGAGAGCCTGCACGCGGCGATAGGTGTAATCTTCCAGGATTACGTCACCTATTTCTTCAGCGCCCGCGACAACATAGGGGTTGGCAGGCTGCCGGAGATGGAGAACCGGGAGATGGTGGAGCAATCAGCTGGGAAGAGCGGCGCTGATGGTGTGATCCAGCGCCTCCCCAACGGCTATGACACGACGCTGGGCAGGTGGTTCGATGAAGGTTATCAGCTATCTGGTGGCGAGTGGCAGAAGGTGGCCCTTGCTCGCGCCTTCATGCGGGATGCGGAAATCCTTATCCTTGATGAGCCGACAGCCAGCCTGGATGCGCGCGCCGAGTACGAAATTTTCGCCAGGATGAAGGAGTTGACACGCGGCAAGATGGCTGTCTTTATCAGCCATCGCTTCAGCACGGTGCGCCTCGCCGACCGCATCTTCGTCCTTGAAAATGGCACCCTCATTGAGGACGGCAGCCACACGGAACTGCTCGCGCGCGACGGCTCTTACGCCGAGCTATTCAATTTGCAAGCGGCAGCCTACAGGTAGGGCCGGCGCTAACAGTTGGGCGGCACGGCCCCCGCCCCTTTGCTTATGGGAGCATTCGTGGGCATTCCCGCTACACACGCTTCGTAACCCCTGATCGTTATCGTGCTGAGGTAAGACACTTTAGGACACCTCCCCACGCGCGGGCGAGATCCTCTACCGGCTGGGGAAGAGACGGATGAAATTTGCTAAGGCGTCGAGCAAGGGCTGTATTTTCCCCTCCTCTATGCCGTTGGGGTGAGGAACCAGTGTGAGGATCTTTTCCACGGCGGGTTTCATCTCGTCGAATGCTTGCTGCCCTTCCTCTAATGTCGCGAAATAGCGCGTGTGAGCCAGCCAGCCGTAGACTGCGCACGTTACGGCTACAGGTATGATGGGGCAGTTATCTTCAAGGGTAATACGCGCTCCACCCGGGTTAGCCTCATCCCGCACGATAGCCCCTAACTCCGCTCCCTCCTCTCCGATGCTGCGCCCACCGGCGAAGGGCAGCCAGAAGACGTTTGTTGCCCAATTGCTCACGGCGACTTCCCGTCAAAGCAAAGGCGCAGGCGATGCAGCGACTCGTTGGTCAGCCCCTGTATTTCCCTGTTGAAGAGCGGCCACAGAGCCGATCCTACCCCCATGAAGAGGCCACCGAAGCTATTGCCCAGTTTGTAGTCTATGGTCAGAGTGACCCGGCTTGAGGGAGGCTCCCCTGCTGCTTCCTCTATTTCCCAGGTGCTGCGACTCGTCACTGCCCCTTCGCTGACGCTGACCAGGCGGCGGGGAGGCGAGTAAGCGATCACGCGGTTGTGGACATGTAAAGGGATCCCGTGAAAGTGGCCGCGCAACTCCACATTCGCGCCCAGGCCGCGCTCTACGTCGCTGACGAGCCTCGCCGAGGTAAATTGAGGTTGGAGGAGGGGTATATTGTGATAGTCGGCGATGAAGCTGAATATAGCACAGCTACTAGCATGCACAACCGCACTCGCACGAACAGTAGGCATAGCTCTATAGTTCCCTCACAACTTACCCCTGGCGGAATGGTGCCGCACCATTATCGCCGCCAATATGCCCGCAACAAGGGAAAGCGCTACGAACACCGCAACAGCCACCGCGACTATAGCATTCGACAACATGCCCGTAAACAGGCCAGCAACTCCACTGCTTTGAGGAGCGCTGAGCTGGGCTGCCGGGCTGAGCGAGCCTATTTTATATGGGAGTGAGGTGCGCCACTCTTTGTCAAGCTCATCGACAGTTATCCCAAGCCCCAGTTGCAACGCCTCATCATAGGTCACCCCATTGTGGAAGGCGGCGATTGTACGGGCAAATTTCTGCGGCCCGTAGCGGTCATCAGTGAGAATAAAGTCAACTGCGCTGCGGCTCTCCGCGTATGACAGAAGGGCGGTTTTCTCGTCAGCGCCGAATGAGCCGGAGAGCGCCTTGAGAGGCACCAGGCTGCCCTCCTCTGCTGCTTTCTTGAGTGATGCGGCTTCCTGAGGATCGCTCGATTGCTGATTACGCATCGCCAACCCTTCATCGAGCCAGGCGGGAGGCGAATTATAGGGGTTAAGAGTTGCCTGGTAAAGCGCCAGATGGCTTAGTTCGTGCGGTACAACCCGTTTTATCTCCGTATCGGCGTCACTGTCATCGGCAATCGCCGAGATCACCAGCGACAGTTCGGGAAAGGCCTTGCCACCCACCCACTCCGGGATATTCCTGGGGAGCGCGTCGAGCAAGTCGCTCTGTGTAGGATAAACCCAAATATCGGCGGGGCGTTTCAAGGCGGCCTGGATCTCACTCTGCAAGCGGTCGAGCGTGCTGGAAGCAACGGCAAGCAGTTCTTTGCCGAAGGCTTGATCCCCCTCATACCAGTGCACCGATACTCGCCTTTGAGCGTCAGCAAGGCTCTGCCACCGGTAGCGGCCATCCACTAAGGTAAAGGTCCTGGCGGCGGTGTCCACACTTAACCCATCTGTGGAGGTTAGCGTCCAGTAATAAGTCACCTGCGCGCCGAGAGGTATGTAGTCCGTTCCCAGGTCAATGGTGACGTTCAGGCTGAGGTCGCTGGCTGGGCGGGCGATGCTTGCCTGCACGTCTGAGGTTACGGCCTCACCTACCAGGCTGTAGTTGAGCGCGGCTCGTTGCGCCTCAAAGCCGCGCGCTTGCAGCGAGAAGTCAATGTTATCGGGGAAGTTAGCGCGCACACTTTGCACATCCACTATCAGGCCAAAAGGTGAGCTATACCGGCTCCCAGTGAGGTCATCAGCGCTTCCAGCAGCGTAGACCAGGCCGCTCCGAAGGGCATAGATAAGCCCTATCAGGGCAAAGAGAGATAGCAGCCTGCGGCTACGCAGAAACCAGCACGACGACCAGGGCTGTTGCGCGGCCTTTATGCTCTGATTTTCCATCTGAGGTAAGCTTCTATAAAGCCGTCTATGTTGCCGTCGAGCACCGAGGCGGGGTTGGTGTCTTCGTAGCCTGTGCGGTGGTCTTTTACCAGATTATAAGGGTGAAGCACATAAGAGCGTATCTGGCTGCCCCAGCCTGCCGAGACGTGCTCGCCTTTGAGCCGGGCCTGCTCTTCTGCGCGGCGCGCTTCTTCTATCTCCCAGAGGCGGGCGCGGAGGATACGCAGCGCGGTCTCGCGGTTCTGAAGTTGGCTTCGCTCGTTCTGACATGTGACCACTATGCCGGTGGGCAGATGGCGCAGGCGCACCGCTGTCGAGGTCTTATTGACGTTTTGCCCGCCCGCTCCCGTCGCCCGGTAGAAATCTTCCTCTACCTCGTCCATATTTAACTCTAACTCCCCTTCATCCTCTAACTCCGGTAGCACTTCCACAAGAGCAAAAGAGGTATGGCGGCGATGAGAGGAGTCGAAGGGCGAGAGGCGCACAAGACGATGTGCGCCCGCTTCGGCGCGAGCATAGCCGTAGACATTGACGCCTTTGATAAGGATCGTGGCGCTCTTTATCCCGGCTTCATCGCCTTGCGTGAAGTCGAGTACCTCCGTGCCATAGCCGCGCTCTTCAGCCCAGCGCGTGTACATGCGAAGGAGCATCTCGGCCCAATCCTGGGCCTCCGTGCCGCCTTCACGAGCATGAACTGAGAGTATGGCGTTGCTGACATCGTGAGGGCTGTTGAGCATCAGCGAAAGCTCGATGCTGCTCAGCTCATGCCGCAAGCGGGAGACGTCTCCCTCGATCTCAACCAGGACGCCTTCATCTCCCTCAGCTATGGCAAGCTGGAAGAGGTCGTCAAGGTCGTCAATGCGGCGGATAAGGCTGCGCCACTGGTCAACTTGCCCTTGAACGTTGGTGAGGCGGCGCATCGCCACCTGCGCAGCGTGCTGGTCTTCCCAGAAGGTGGGCTGCTGAGACTCCTCGCTGAGCCGAGCTATCTCAGCTTCTTTGGTGGGCAAGTCAAAGACGCACCTTTATATCGTGGATGCGGGTGCTGAGGTCCTTTATCGCCTCAGCAAGATTTTCGGTTGAACCGGAAGTGATAGACATGTTAGAATCCAGCCTCACATATGAATTATTCCTGCTTTGTGACGAAGCAAGTATACAGTATTAGCAGGTGCACAAGCCGTGCTATGCACCGGGGCTTGGCTGTAACAGAAGTATAGCACCCAGCTAACCTGCAACGCAATGGACGAGAGATAGCAGGCCGCGAGCCAAAGGGCACAGGGGAGTAAAAGGCTCTTTGACAATGCGGCCTGCCCAGAGCAGCCCACTTCACACCCGGCGGCACCCGCCCTGCACAGCACTAATGCACAGTTGGTTGCATTTTATTGTGTCACCAAGGCGCAACCCATCATGCAGGCATGATGGGGGAAGAAAAGGACCGCTGTGGACGCGTGACACAGTCCTCCCAGCGTGTCTCGAAGCCAACTCGGTCCCACTGTAAGTTACGTCATGGGGTTACGAGTTGTGTGCATGCCTCAATTTAGAGGCAAGGGCCATTGCTGATTGGTCCCCTTCGGCTTGACACTGCTGTGCGTGTACCATATAATCACAGTGAGAAATTATCTCTATATGAGGCAAGCTGAAGGGGGGGATTACAGAGTGGCTGAAGTTACAGTCGGCGACAATGAGAGCTTCGAGAATGCGCTACGGCGTTTCAACAAGAAAGTACAGCAGGACGGCATCCTGGCTGAAGCTCGCCGTCGCGAATATTACGAAAAGCCGAGCGTGTTGCGCAAGCGGAAAGAAGCCGCCCGCCGCCGCAAAGCTATGCTTAAATCCTCCCGTTAAAGAACCGTACTGCGTACTGCGTACTGCGTGACGGCGAGTGGAGAGTTGGCTCTTTAGCCTTCCACCCGGGAAGTTACCTGTTACGCAGTACGCAATAGTTATTTCTATGACCCTCAAAGACCAGTTGATGCGCGATTTGCAGGACGCGATGCGTAGCGGAGATGAGCTACGCAAGTCCACTATACGCATGGCGCGCTCTGCTATTAAGAACACCGAAATAGAGCGGCTGGCCGAGCTTGACGACGCGGGCGTGCAGAATGTGCTCCGCAAGGAGATCAAGCAGCGCCGCGAGTCGGCGGAGGAATATGAGCGAGCAAAGAGGATAGACCTGTCGGACCGAGAGAACGCTGAGGCTGCGCTTCTCGAAGCCTACTTACCCAAACAGATGTCCGAAGCCGAGATAGAAGAGCAGGTGCGCGCAGTCATTAGCGAGCTTGGAGCTACAGGCCCCAGCGACATCGGCAAAGTGATGCCTGCCGTTCTATCGCGCACAAAAGGATTAGCCGAAGGCCGCTTGGTGAACCGTGTGGTCACTCGCCTGTTGAACGAAGCGTAAAGTAGGCTCTGTTATCGGTCCTGGTGCAAGGTTCAGGCCCGGCAGTTCGCGAACTGCGTAGTTCATAGCTCAGATTTCTTGTCCATAAGCGTTACTCTTTACCTTTATACCGGGCACGGAGCAGAGTGTCCTGGCGAATTGCCGGGTCTTATAACAGCGCCTACCTGATGCATAACCACAGCTTCAGCCACCGACGTTAAAGCCGGCACTCCTCACTCACTATGGACAATGTGCAGCGCCCCAAAGAACCGAACGGGCATGAGAGCAACAGCTTTGCCATGCGGGGTAATGACGCGCCGCGCGATGCCGCCCCTCCACAGACGGCGCCGCCCTCACAAAAGAGTGGCCGGCGTATGCGCCTTCCCTTCGCTTCACGCCCCGTAAGCCCTCTGTCTGGCGAGACCGAACAGTACGTAGGCACCGAGCGCCACATCATACTCTCAGGCATAATCCTAACTCTAGTGCTCAGCTTCATAATGACCGCTTCCCTTCTGCCGGGCCAGGCAGGTGTGGAACCGGGAATGCCCGCCGCACAGGACGTTTTCTCTCCTACCTATTTGCGCTATGAGTCGAAGGTGCTCACCGATAAGGCTCGCGCCGATGCAGCCGCCGACCCTGCCAACGAGGTGTGGGTGCAGGATTCGACCGTCGTGCAGCAACAACGCGCCCTCTTGTTGAGGAACCTATCGGCCCTCAACAATCTGCGTAACGGCATGACGAGCGATCCCCAGCGGGAGGGCAGCCCGATAACGAGCTTGCGCGGCATTACCTTGACCCAGAGCACTCTGCAGATGCTTATCGCCCTTCCTGACACCGACTACAGCTACTGGCGTGACACCGCTGTAACAGGAGGCTTCGATAGAGTAATGCGCGACCGTCGCCTCGCTACAGAAGGTGACGTGCAAGCTGCGCGTGCGAACCTGCCCAACCTTCTTGTTCCCTCGCTAAGCGCAGAGCAAAAAACTGCTGCTGTAGCTTTCATTTCGCCGTTGCTCAAAGTGAATGTGCACCTCGATGAAGAGCAGACGAGCCAGGCCCGCGATGCTGCGGCGGCAGCCGTCAAGCCTGTGGCGCAAACGGTGCAGAAGGGCGAGGCTATACTGCGGCAGGGTGAGATCGTAACTCCCGAAGCTGTTGAAAAGATGCAGGAGGCGGGCCTCCTCAGTCGCAGTATCTCGGTACAAAGCGTGCTGGGCACCAGCGCCATGATAGCGCTGCTCATGTTGCTGCTGCACCTCTATCTCTTCAGGTATACACCCCAGGTGTGGCACAGGCAAAAGCAGCTCCTCCTTGTGGCTCTCATGCTCATCGCGACCATAGCCGCAGCGCGACTCTTTCTGCCGGGGCACGGGCTTCTACCCTATATGCTCCCTCTAGCTGCCGTTTCGATGTTGATCGCTGTGCTGCTTAACCCCAATCTGGCAGTTGTAGTAACCTTTGTTCTTTCTATTCTCCTGGGGATTATTGTGAGTAGCGGCCTCTCTATGGACCTGCCGATTTACTACTTTGTTGGGGGTCTGACGGGGATATTCAGTCTCACCAGAGTAGAAAAGGTAAGCACATTTGCCCGTGCAGGCGTCTTCATTGCCGTCGCCTCGTTTGTTTCAGCAATTGCTTTCAAGGTAGTCACAGGGAGCCTGCTCGACTGGTCGGTAGTGGAGTCGCTGGCCCTTGCGGCAACTTTCAACGGCGGGGTGTCGGCTTCTATTACATACGCTACTTTCTCTCTCCTGGGCACAATTTTCGGTATAACCACGCCACTTCAGCTAATGGAGCTTGCCCACCCCGATCAGCCTTTGCTGCGGCGCTTGATGCGTGAAGCGCCCGGTACTTACCACCACTCGCTAGTGGTAAGCAACCTGGCCGAGCGCGCCGCTGAGATGGTAGACGCCGATGCCCTGCTGACACGCGTATCAGCTTATTACCACGACATCGGCAAGGTTGTCCGCCCTTACTATTTTATAGATAACCAGTCCGGTATGAGCAATATACATGATGAGCTAAGCCCACGCGACAGCGCCCGTATCATAGCCGAACATGTGCGCGATGGGGTGCGCCTGGGCCAGAAACACAAACTCCCCAGGCGCGTGCTCGATGCTATCCCTCAACATCATGGCACCATGCTCATCAAGTATTTCTACTACAAAGCACTCAAAGCAGACCCATCTATTAACCAGGAGGATTTCCGCTACCCAGGGCCAAAGCCTCAGACCAAAGAGACCGCCATCCTCATGCTGGCCGATGGAGTAGAGGCGGCTGTACGCGCAATGGCGCAAAGCGGTGCACTGGACAAGCCTCCGGTGAGCGGCAGCGATGCTACCGAAAGCCCTGCCCTTTATAATGATACCTCGATCCTTCCGGACGACGTGGTGGCTAACGCGGTACACAAGATTATCAGCGAGCGGATAGAGGACGGCCAGCTTGACGAGTGCGACCTCACAGTGCGCGATCTAGCGCGCATAGAGGAAGCCTTTGTCAGCATGCTGCGCGGCATATACCACCCACGCGTGGCATATCCCGAAGCGCCCAGCAAGGCTGACACCTCAGCAGCCCCCACCGAGTCTGAAGCAACAGCGCAAAACAGCCGCAATGGGAACGGCTCCACGCTGGTTGCCAACGGCGCGGAACGGCAGCAGACCCCTGACGAGCAACCCTTGACTACCGGACGCTGATCCTTGTGACAGACGTTCACCTTGAAGGAGCAGCTATGCAAGACAGTTCGGGTATGCAGGTAAATACCGACAGCGGGTCGGACTACCTCATAACTGTGCAGATAGAAGATGCTTACGCCGGCAAGTTGGATGCTGACAGTGTGCACCGCCTCGCCCTCGGCGTGCTACACGAAGAAGAGGTGCCTGGCCCTATGGAGATGGGGGTGCTGATTACCACTGATGACGAGGTGCATGCGCTCAATTTGCAGTACCTGGGGCATGACTACCAGACTGACGTGATCTCATTCAGCATGGCCGATGAGGAGGGTGGCACGCCTTTCGTGACGCCTGAGGAGCGTCCTGCTTATCTGGGTGATGTTGTTATCTCATACGACCGCGCCGCAGAGCAGGCCCCCGACTACGGGCATAGCACAGAGGCTGAAGTTTATACTCTGTTGATACATGGCATGCTTCACCTGTTGGGCTACGATGACCAAGAGGATATTCCCCGTGAGAAGATGCACGCCCGGCAGGACGACCTGCTGCGGATAATTGGCTCCAGATTCTAGCTGTTGGGGAGAATATTGGAGCACCACCTCGAACCCCAGGAGCCGGAATCCACCACGCAGAGCGCAGACCGCGCGGGCAACCTCGTCGCCAGCTTTGGCTACGCGTTCGCGGGCCTTTTCTACTGCTTCCGCACCCAGCGCAACTTTCGCATACATCTCTCCATAGCAATAATTGCTGCCATTATAGGCCTGCTCCTCGGCTTGTCCCCTGCCGAATGGGCGATTCTCGCCGTTACGGTGGTGCTGGTGCTGACCGCTGAGATGGTAAATACGATGGTCGAGGCGCTGGTAGACCTTGTCACCGTGAACTATCACCCGCTTGCGAAAGTAGCCAAGGACGTGGCGGCGGGGATAGTGCTCCTGACGGCTATTGGCGCTGTGGTGATTGGGCTGTTGATATTCTTGCCGAAGCTGCTTTTGGCGCTAAGGTGATGGCAAAGAGCTATAACTCACCGCTCCGCTCGGTATCTACCCCATACTTGTGATGATTAGCATTTCGGTATCTACCTGATGAAAATCCTTGTGCTTGCTCCTCAGTGGCCTGACCCACCACGCCAAGGGGCTGCTATACGTAACTTTCATATTCTTCTTTATCTGGCACAGAAGCATGAGGTAAGCCTCCTTACCTTCTTGCCCGACGGCGTGCCTCAAGGCAAGGTAGACAGATCTCGCCTTGAGGCACTTTGTAGCCTGGCAGAGGCGCTTCCTCTGCCTGCCAGATCTACAGCACGCAGGCTACAGACGCTCGCCACCTCGCCTTTGCCCGATATGGCATGGCGGCTGCATTCTCAAGCAATGCAGCAGAGGGTGCGCGACCTGTGCAGTCGAAAGAGCTTCGATGCTATCCACGTAGAAGGCATAGAGATGGCCCCTTACGGCTTACTGTCGAGGGGAAGGCGAAAGAATAGCGGCCCGCAGCTTGTTTATGATGCTCATAATGCCGAATACCTGTTGCAACGCCGAGCGTTCACCACCGATCTTGCTCAACCGCACAGAGTTGCCGGAGCGCTATATTCGCTCGTGCAATGGCGGCGGCTGCGGAGCTTCGAGAGACGTCTTTGCCTGGCGAGTAAGCACGTGCTTGCTGTCTCACAAGCCGATGCGACTGCCCTTGCTCGCTTGTCGCCTCGCATGGCTCAACGTATAACTTTGCTTCCCAACGGCGTTGACCTTGCATACTGGTCGAGAGAGGCGGTATTTGACCAAATAGCGCCTCTGAAAGCTGATACCCTGGTATTTGATGGGAGTATGGACTTCAGGCCGAACGTTGACGCTGTTACATGGTTCGCAGAAGAGGTGTGGCCCCGCATCAAGGCCCAAAGGCCGCAGAGTGAGTTCTATATAGTTGGGCGCAACCCATTGTCCGCTGTAGAAGCCCTTGGCCGCTTGCCGGGGATTACGGTAACGGGCGCGGTGCTCGATACGCGGCCCTGGGTGGCGGGGGCCACTCTATATGTAGCGCCAATACGCATGGGGGGCGGGGTACGCTTGAAGGTGTTGCAGGCGATGGCGATGGGCTGCGCCATAGTCTCTACCCCGATGGGCGCTGAAGGGATCGACGTTCAGCCCAACCGTGAGATGCTGCTGGCGCGATCTGCCTCTGATTTCGCCGCTTCTGTGTTGCGGCTCCTGGGCGATGTGCCGCGCCGCCAAAGGCTCGGTAGGGCTGCACACCAGCTGGCGGCGAGCCGTTACGCATGGGAGGTGCTGCTCCCTGTACTGGATGGGGTCTATACAAGCCGGCCAGGTGAATGTTAGCACCAGGTTCCCTCTTTTTATCAGGGTTGTGCTTCTCTATCCTTTGTGGCTTTTAGAGAAAACATCAGAGGTATAACTTTGCTTTGTCCTTCCAGTCTCCACCAGCCGTCATCTCCTTTCTGCATGAAGGGAAAGGATTTGATAACCGAAAAAGGGAACTCGTGCAGGAACTCGACTTGCAATCCGGCTGAAATGAGCGAGTTGATTACATCGCTTATGCTATGATTCCAGGCATATTCTACAGCGTGATAGTCAGCGTTGCGGTCGGCATAGGAGCCTTGTGTCTCGAACTTCAGCGGCTCATCGAAGTGAAAGTAAGGGTAAAGAACCTTCAGCTCCTGGGCTTCTGCCGAGTCATCGAATATCCATGCGAATGGGTGAAACTCAACTATGTAGAAGGTGCCGCCAGGCTTGAGGAAGCGGCCCACAATCTGGCCCCACTGCTCGATATTCGCCAGCCAACCCAGCACCCCATACGACGTAAAGATAATGTCAAACTGGCCGGAAAGCGCGCCGGAAAGCTCGTAAATGTCTGAGCAGATAAACGTCGCCGGGATAGCGAGTTCCGCGCTCAGTGAGCGTGCCAGCTTGATCGCCTTCTCCGACCAGTCTACTCCCGTAACAGAGGCACCCAGCCTCGCCCAGGAGAGGGTGTCTTTCCCGAAGTGACATTGCAAATGGAGCAACGACTTGCCTCTTACCTCGCCAAGCTCTTCCAACTCGAGGGAATGCAAACTGGACCTGCCTGCCCTGAAAGCTGCAAGATCATAGCTCGCCGACTTCTCATGTATCTCGGTCCAATCATTCCACAGCTTCAGATTAGCTTCTCGGTACTCGTCCAATATCTGCTCCCTGGTGCATTGAGTAGAAGGTAACTCACTATGTTTCATTTCATAGAAAGGGCCAGGCTAAAGAGAAGTATCGCGGCGACGATGGCTCCAACTGCCACAAAGCGCCAGTTGCGCTGGGCGGCATACGTGATTATGGCGGTTAGCAAAGTAACTGCGGGGGTAGCCAGCAAGAATAGCACGCCCATGTTGAGGAGCGCAAGCGGGTTGCCTGCTGATAGCTCCAGCAGTAACCTCTGCAACGGTATCTGTGTTGAAACTGACTGCTGCCCACCGGGCATTCCCGCTGCTAACCACCAGAGCAGACCGAGGCTCATCGAGGCAAAGCTGAGGTACATGCCCGTGCGCAGCGCCCTGCCGACCCAGATGTAAGTCTCTTTATCCAAAGGTTCTATTTCTCTCAAAACAGTTCCCTAGCCGATGATAAGCCTTATGCCAACCAGCGTTAAGGCCGCCGCCAGCCCACGCACGATCCATTGGCCTTTGACCCGGTGGGAGAGTTCCCCACCTATCTGCGCTCCGATTACGGCTCCGACCGACATAGATATAGCCTCACCTAACCTCACATTGCCATTGAAGAGCTGCACAATCGTACCTGTAGCAGTCGAGAAGACCAGCACAAAGTGTGAGGTGGCGGTTGCCACATGCGCCGGGAAGTCGAACAGAGTTACTAACGCGGGCACATGGATGATGCCCCCTCCTATCCCCAGGATACTCGACATGAAGCCCACGCCGAAGCTGAGTAATATACCCCAGCCTTTGGGGAAACCGTAGTCAAAGGCCTGCCCCCTGGCATCCACTATGTGGCGCACCGTCCAACCCCAACCGCGCAGCCCCTCTGGACGCGCAGTGCTTGCATTGTGGCTCTCCGGCTTGCCTGGCCTCAGCATCAGATAAGAGGATACGATCACCAGCACGATCCCAAATATTATGTTGAAGACCCTCCCACTCAGTAGCTGGACCAGGTAAGAGCCGATGACAGCTCCAGGAATAGTGGCGGCGGCGAACTGCAAACCTGTACGGATGTCAACGCGTTTCTGCCTCAGGTAGGAGGCCGAACCGCTGGCGGCGTTGGCAGTCACCACGAAGAGCGACGTAGCCACCGCCTGTTGGTGCGGCCACCCTAGCCCAAGCACCAGCACAGGCACAACGATGAACCCTCCGCCCGCCCCAATGAGCGTGCCGTAAGCGCCTACAGCCAGGCCAAATACCACGAAAGCAACAACTGCCACCCAATCCATACGCCCTCCGGGTTGACGAGAGGCGAACTCGTGAAGCGTAAAACGCGACCTATCACCTACTGCGTATCGCGCAAGTTGAAGATAAAGATGCACCACCCATAATGCTTCACGAGTCCGCTATTTACCCGCCACCGCATATATGCCAACGGCTTGCAGGGCCATCAGCGCAGCGATTACTACGGCTACCCAGCCGAATATCAATCTCAGGCGAGCATTCGGGGTGCGTGGCACCAGCCATGCGCCGAGACGCGCTCCGAGGAAGACAAACAACGTAACTGGTACTACGAGCAGCGGGTTTATATCGCCACGAGCGTAGCGCACAAAGGCTGCGCTCGTGGCGGTGATGCCTATCATAAAGTTGCTGGTGCCTGTTGACACTTTGAGGGGCACCTTCATCAGCAGGTTCATCACAGGCATCTGGATGATACCCCCGCCCACACCGAGTAAACCCGCCATCACACCCGCCAGGGCATTTACGCCCATCCCCGCCGCGACCCTGCGCGGCGCGTAAAACTCGGTCTTGCCCGTCGCGGCGTCGTGGTATGTCCCCTCAAGGCCCAGCGTTGATGGAGGTATATTCTCCTCCAATGGCACCGTTACTCGCTTTCCTCTGCCACCTCTCAACATTGTGATCGCTGTGTAGACTAGCAGCGCCGAGAAAAGCCCTTTCAACACCTGATCCGGCAGGATCGAGGCGATAAGTGAACTTACAAGGGCAGCGAATGCAGTTGAGATGAGAAGGAGCAATCCGAGCCTGATATTGGTGAGGCGGCTCCGCACGTAAGTTGAAGCGCCGGAGATAGAGGTTGCCACCACCGCCACATTGCTCGTGCCCAGGGCAGGATGGGTTGGTATGCCGAAGAGCAACACAAGGGCCGGCACCACAAAGACCCCGCCCCCCAGCCCCAGAAGCGCGCCAAGCATCCCAGCGCCAAAGCCGGTCACAGCCAGGCCAAAGTAGAAGATAGCGTCCATGCGCCTTATTCTATCCAACTGCGCGTCTCTTCACAAGGTCGTGACCCTGCCGGCCAGTACAGGGTCTTTCCCCTCAGCACGTAGCGTCACAGCTTTCCACCTGGCTCGTTTAACTTCCTGATGCTTCAGTTTCAGGGCTCGGAGATATAGATGTCGCTGTCCGAAGACGTTATCCGCGAGCAAGTTATAGAGCGGCCTGGGAGATATGCCAGCCGCGTTCGCTGGATAGCGGTTATTTACTTTGTGTTGAATATCATCTCACTGGTGATAATAGCTATTATCGCCTGGAAGATCCGCTTTTTTATTACCCTCGCGCAACGGAGCAACGTAGAAACTCTCACAATTGCGATCATTTTTGTCCTTGCGCTCTATTATCTGGTTGCAACTTTTCGCGGCTTCGTCGGCGCGCTCCGCATCCTCTGGCTCAATTCGCCTGCGCTGATGGCACGCACTGACAAAGACCGTCAAGCTGTTGAGCGGCGCAAGCACTCAGCTCTGAAGATCGGAGGTGATAGCAAGGCTGTTTACCTCGACAAGGCTGTATGCGTCGAGGGCAAGGAGGGCGAGCCTATCATATGGCAGGTGGGCGACGACGCGGGTAAGCTGGGCGAATTAGCGCTCGACGGAGTGAGAGTAACGTACTATCCTCTCAAAGAAGGGATGAGCAACAGCCTCTTTGAGTACCTGGCCAGCCAGGTAGAGCAGGCTATGCAGAAGCGCGACCTTGAGGCAAAGCTGCAAATCACCCAGTGGTCGAGCATAGATGCAGATGAGGCTAGCGCCTACTACAGCATGGTGCAAGCTTTTCGCAACCTGGAGAAGCAGCTTGATAAGGGGGTTGTCTGGCCTACTGTGACAATTACTCAGGAGGACGTTGCCGGGGTTCAGGAGAAGATCCGCGATCTCACGCCTGCCCTACGCAACGAGTCGTTCCTCCCCGACCTTGAGTTTGCCGTCGAGTATAATGTTCCTGTGATACCGGAGCCTCTCGGCTTTGTACGGCTTACCCGTAACGACAACCGCGCCGATCCGGTCTTTACGATGGGCTGCGCTGTCTCTGCGATGCTTATTGTGATGCTTGTGCTTACCCTCTTTATCTTGCTGCCACCCTGGCTGCCCTCCAAGTAGCTTTATGAAACAACGCTTGCTATCTCTAACTTTCTTGCTTCTCACGACCATGCTGGCTACAGGCTGCATTCTTGGTCCCAGACCTGTGCTGCAAAGCTATCAAGCCGTGCCGCCCCCCCAGGGATCTGATCAGCCTTTCAAGGTGGAAGCTGTGGTGCAAAATCAAGGCCCCGGCAGCGGGCAGGTGGCGGTAGTGGTCAACCTGAAGAACAAGCAAACAGGTGAGACGATTGCGCAGGATGAAAAAGATGTTTCTCTTGAGAAAGATGAGACTCAGCGCCTCACCTTCAGCCTTGACCTGCCTCCCTCGGCCAAAGGTCTCGACCCCAAGAACATAATTGTGGATGTGCAAGCCCATTACCCCATAGAGTAGGTATAATAGCAATGGTTGCCAGTTGCCAATGACAGTTCGAGAAGCCATGACAGAAGATGCCGCGGGGATAGCCAGGGTGCACGTGGATAGCTGGCGCACGACTTACAGAGGTATCGTCTCTGATGACTACCTTGACTCGCTCTCTTATGAGGCGCGAGAGAGCTATTGGCACAATGTGCTTAGCAACCCGAGCTACAAAGGCTTTGTCTATGTCGCAGACGATGAGGCCGGGCATATAGCAGGCTTCGCGGCTGGCGGCCCCGCCGAAACGCCTGATCCTCTTCATGAAGGCGAGTTGTACGTGATTTACATCCTTCAAGAGCACCAGGGCAAGGGTCTGGGCCGCAAGCTTGTCTCAGCGATAGCTAGCAGGCTGTTGCAGGCAGAGATACGCTCGATGAAGGTGTGGGTGATCGCCAACAACCCATTTCGCGCGTTCTACGAGCGGTTGGGCGGGAGAGAGTTAGCCCAGCAAGAGTTTGAGATTGGCGGTGTTACACTAACCGAAGTAGCCTACGGATGGCCTGATGTAAGGAGGATGATATGAGCAACGATTCGGTAGAGGATGCAGCGAGACGCATTGACAGCTACATAGAAGAACTCTGTTCTTCAAACGATGAGGCGTTGTCGTCCGCACTTGAGAATATGGAGCGCAACGGCCTACCGCATATCAACGTGTCGGCCAACGAAGGTAAACTGCTATACATGCTGGTGAAGCTAAGCGGGGCAACCCGTGTGCTGGAGATAGGCACCCTGGGGGGCTACAGTACGATCTGGATGGCCCGCGCTCTCCCTGCCGGTGGCCGTTTGCTGACGCTGGAGTACGAACCCAGGCACGCCGCCGTGGCGCACGCCAACATCGTGCGTGCAGGGCTGTCGGATCGCATAGAAGTGCGGCTAGGCGCGGCGTTGGATTTACTGCCGGAGATCGAGCGCAGCAGCGAAGGGCCTTTCGACCTCTTCTTTATAGACGCAGACAAGGAAAACTATCCAGGCTACCTGGAGTGGGCTATCAAGCTCTCGCGCCCCGGCAGCGTAATTCTCAGCGACAATCTGATCCGCAACGGCTCGGTGATAAACCCACCGCCCGATGACCCCATAGCCGTTGTCATAAACAAATACAACCGTGAGCTTGCTACCAACCCTCAGCTTGAGACGATCATATTGCCCATCATAAGAGAGAACACCGACGGCCTCGGCATCACCATCGTCAAAGCGCCGCCTGCTTCTTAGCCAGGCTACGCAACAACGCATGATAACAGACTCTCTGCGCTCCATACAACAAAGCCGGCTTTCAGTGTGCCCTCTCGGCTTTGTTATTCTTCTGCGTTCAGAACTGACAAAGGATAGGTCGTTTGCCAAAGGCCCACTTTGAACTGGCCCAAGCTGCGTAAGGTGGGAAGTAAGCCTATGAAAATGAAGTGACTGCACAGCAGCTTGCCCGCCAAATATCAGAATCAAGGGAGAGGCTTACCTGTAGCAGGTATGTATCCTCTCCCTCGTATTCCTCTCGCGCCCAAAAAGAGCGTGAAGCAGTGAGGAATAAAGCGGCCAGGTACTGTAGCTTGTGTCTCCAGTATCTAATAGCCTGCTTGGTCCTATTATAGCACCCCTTTGCAACCCCAAAGCCCGGCCGAGGTTAGCAGAATATGAAAGGGGAAAACTGCTACTGGATGCCAAGCCCCAGGATCAGGGCCGTGCTAACTATTATCAGCACGATCAGCGAGCCGCTCACGGCCATAGCGATAGGCCGTCCCACTTTGCGCACCACCCGCACATCTACCCCCAGACCCAGCGCCGCCATTGCGACCACCGTGAGCCACCGCGAGGTCTCACGCAATGGGTCGGCAATTTCAACAGGCAGCAAACCAATAGACCTGGCGCTAGCGAGCACTATAAAGCCTACGATAAACCAGGGCACCAGCCTGCTTATAGATAATCGTCCCGCTGGCTCTGGCCTGCGGAAGCGGAGAGCGAAAAAGAGAACTACTGGACCTAGCATCAGCACGCGCACCAGCTTCACCAGCGTACCCACCTGACCGCTCAACGTGCTCACAGGAAAAGTAGCAGCCAGCACCTGAGGCACAGCGTAAACAGTCATCCCCGCCAGAACGCCATACTGGTAGAAGCTAAAGTTCAGCACGGGGATCAGCAAAGGCAATCCGAGCACCAACACTACGCCCACCACAGCTGTCAAGGCTATAGAAGAAGCAACATCCTGCGCCTCCGCACCTATTACCGGGGCCATAGCAGCTATAGCCGAGTTGCCGCATATCGAGTTGCCGCAGGCTACAAGTATCGCCAGTTTGGGGTTTAATCCCAGGATCCGGCCTATAGTCATGCTCGCGGCAATGCCCACCATAACTACCAGCACTATCGCCAGTACCAGCGGTATGCCCGCTTTAAGGAGCACAGGCAGGCTGATAGAAGCGCCCAGTAGCACTATAGCCACTTCTAGAATCTCTTTCGCCGAAAAAGCGATACCGGGCATCCAGCGAGCGTCTGGCTTCCAGAAGGTCCGTAGCGCCATTCCAAGCAAAATAGCCACGACTATGGCTTCGATTATCGCCTGGCCCAGCGTCTGCTCCTCCACCAACTGAACACCCCATGAAAGTAGAGCTATGCCCGCTGAAAGGGCAAGACCCGGTAGATACCTGGCGATAGACACGCTCCGCTCCTGAGCGGCAGGCTTTTGGGCAACAGACACAAACTACTCCTTAAAAGTCTCTGCCGCGGCTTCTGCATGGTCTGTGCCGCAATAGAAGAATTAACTCCATCTTCGGGTCAACTAGACAACCCGATTTCTACGCCTTCTGTTCAGAGATAGTTTTGGGATTGCTACACTCCTATTCTGAACATTAGCAAAGCGGTAAATGTTTAGAATAGGGGTGCAGTGGTGTCCCCTCCCCCTCACCCCCAACCATCTCTCCCTTCATGCGAGAAGAGCTGTATCCCTGTGCACTCACCATGAGTAAAGCCCCCTCTCCCCTTGTGGGAGAGGGGGTTGGGGGTGAGGGTAGTTGGGGGTGAGGGTAGTTGGGGGTAGCGGCACGCCCGCGCATATGCCCCAAGAAGGTTGCTCCACCTCAACTCTGAACGCTTACCCCAACGGCCTTCTTTGGAGCACAACACCACCTCCATGCTATAATAGGCAGCGCTTATGACAAGTTTCTCGGCAAGAAGTATCACAAAGCGACACCGCAAAGGGGAGTATAAATTGCCTATTTACCCATATAAGGGCGTGCAACCCACAATTGGCAAAGGCTGCTACATCGCGCCAACTGCCACGCTAATTGGCGGCGTGACGATAGAGGACGACGCCAGCGTCTGGTTCGGAGCCGTACTGCGCGGCGATGTGTCGCCGATCGTGGTAGGCGAGAGGAGCAATATTCAGGACGGTACAGTCATACATGGAGAGGCAGGCTGCCCGACTATTATAGGCGCAGATGTTACGGTGGGACACAGCGCGATTGTGCATGCTGCTGTGGTAGGCGACAGGGTGCTGGTAGGTATGGGCGCGCTGCTTCTAAGCCGCTGCCGTATAGGAGCAGATACAATCATAGGCGCACGCGCACTCGTCACAGAAGAGATAGAGATACCGGGGGGCAACCTCGTGCTCGGCATGCCTGCGCGGGTCAAGCGTGCGCTTACTTCTACCGAGCGCGAGGGCATTTTGCGCTCCGCACAACGCTATGTGGAGTATGCCTCCCACTATATGGGCACAGATAAAGCGGGGTGAGGAGAAAATGCCGAAGTAAAAAGGCCCGCGCAACTCCGGCAGCGGAGCCGGAAGCTCCTTTCTGCCGAGTGGGCCTGCATGCCTAAAGGAGCAAGGAATTAGTTGTGCTCAGAGGCGGCTGCGGAAGCTACCCCCGGCAGGAAAGACGCAGGCAAAGCTTGTCGCGCCATCAGGAAGAGACCGAGCAGCAAGGCTGTGCCTGTCCCAACTGCAATGCTGGCTAAGACGAGCTGGGCCAGACCTGATGCCAGACCGAGCACGGCGCGGCCCAATAGCACCAGTACCACACCGCCGATAGCTCCCATCAGGCCGCCCGTGCCTGATAGCACTCCCACAAACGCTACACCTAGAAAGAAACGCTGATAACGATGCAGTAAGCGTGCCATCCTTTTGCCACCTTCACATGAGTAGATTATATCTCTTCTCGCGCCCGTGGAAGAGCATTTGAGTAGTTGAAGCAGCAGTGGGCAGGTATCTAGAGGCTTCATGGCACTTGCTGACAATGCCCACATAAAGCAAGCAGTGTGCCATCTTTGCCTCTGTGGGCTATCTGGATAGTACCGTATATAGCCCAAAATAAAGGATGATTAGCGAAACGTGAGGGATTATGGATATAGTCTCTTTAGCCCCATGCCCCATGCCCCATGCCCCATGTCCCATGCCGCATACTATGTACTGTGCATAGTAACCGTTCGTCACTCACCCTACCTCCTCACGTTTCATCCTTGCAGGTGCTCTCTATCTGTACAAAATGGGCCTGCGTGTATAGAATATAGCATGAAGAAAGAGGTTGTGGATAAAGTTCGGGAGCGGGTGAGGATACGGCGCGAGGGCGGGCCCGAGGCAGTGGGCGAGCGTGAAACCTGGTCATGTGATGAGATTCCTCCTGAGCTTTTCTATATCGGCCTGGAGCAATTCAACCATGGCGAATATTTCGAGCAGCACGAGTCGCTGGAAGAAATCTGGGTCATGGAGCCTCGCTCTATACGTTGTCTATACCAGGGCATATTGAAGATAGGGGTCGGTTTTTACAAGCTGCGCCTGGGCAACTACAGAGGCACGATCAACCACATAAGCGGTGGCATGGCGTATCTGCAACGCTTTGAGGATGGGTGCCTGGGAGTTGAGGTCGCCCAACTGGTACGCGAAGCCGAGCAGGTGCGCCGCAAGGTGGTGGAGCTAGGCCCTGAGAGAATGGGCGAGTTCGACCTGAGCACGCTTCCGAAAGTGCATTACGTTCGCCGCATAGCTGAAGGTTTATAAATCTTGCAGGAACTCTCGCGCCAGCCTCTCGGCGCTTTCCCTGTCGCCCTTCGCCAGCGCACCATCCAGCACCAGCCCCAGCAGGTACTCCTTCACACGCCCTATCCAGGGTCCCGGCTGGCCGCCGAAGATGCGCATGAGGTCGTTGCCATCGAGGGGACTTGTGAGCTTTTCTACATCCTCTTGCGCCTTGAGCTCTTCGCAACGCTCATAGAGAGCATCTACTCTTGCCAGGGCAGCGGCCACACGCTGCGCCCTCTGCGAGGTAATATCGGCGCGCGACAGGGCAAAGAGACGCTCGGTGACAGGGGCAGTCTCGCGCAGGAAGCGGCGTATAGCGCCATCAGTCCAGCTCGGCTCATAAACCCCTATCCGCAGGTGCTCAGCGACGAGTTGAGCCACCTGGCTGACAACTTCCTCGGGTCTGCGCAGACGCACCAGTATATCGTGAGCCATGCGCGAACCTACTTTATCATGCCCCAGAAAGTGTACTTCGCCAGCTACTATGCCATAAGTAGCAGGTTTGGCAATGTCGTGCAACAGCGCGGCCCAGCGCAAAATTAGATCAGGCGCTGTGCGGTCTAGCACCTTCAATGTATGAGGATATACCTCTTTGTAGTGCAGTGGCCCTTTTTCCATCTCGTGCATCTCCAACATCTCAGGCACCGTGTACGCTAACAACTCGAGATTATCAAGACTGTTTATACCTTCGCTGGGGACCGGCGCCAGCAGCAGCCTGTCCATTTCGGCCCCTACTCTCTCACGGGCCACGCCATTCAGGAGGTGCGCACGGCCGCGGATCGCCTCCTTTGTCTCCTGATCAATGAAGAATTGCAGCTCTGCCGCCAGCCTCACCGCCCGTAACATCCGCAGTGGGTCTTCCCTGAACCTTTCTTCAGGATTGCCTACAGCACGCAGCGAGTGGTGCCTTATGTCAAGTTGCCCGTCAAAAGGGTCATATAACTCGCCTGTATGCAGGTCGCGGGCAATTGCGTTGATGGTAAAGTCGCGGTGAGAGAGATCAGCGTTCAGAGCCGCAAGAGAGTCGCCCTGCGCTACCCCGTCCTGAGCGCGGAAAGTAGTTACCTCAACGGTAACATCGCCAACAATCGCCCCTACTGTGCCGAACTTCTCGCCAATCGCGTAGAGGGCGTCAGGCTCGGAGGCGTAGAGCAGCGACTTGATAGCTTCGACAGGCGCAGCGGTAGCCAGGTCAACGTCGTGTATGGGGCGACCCATGAGGCTATCACGCACGCTGCCGCCCACCAGATAAAGACGGTACCCGGTGCGTGCCGCGTTGCCCGCGAATCTATCCAAAAAGCTATCAAGGTTGCTCAAAAGGTTACTGAACAAGCAAAATGAACTATTGGTCTCTTCGTACATTGGAAAGGCTAAGAGCCAGGGGCCAGGGGCTGCTCCCTCATCCCTAGTACAGCTCCAAAGAGCCCGCACCGCCCCTCCTCGGCGCGATGCGAGAAGAACATATCGCTATTACAGGCTGTGCAGACCCTTTCTACAGAGATTCGCTCAGACGTTACCCCTGCATCAATCAGGGCGAGGCGTATTGCCTCCCATAGATTGAAATAGACGGAGCCTTGCACCGCCGTCAGGAGCGGTGTGGGGCCCTCCCAGGCACCGTAGAAGTTGGCTTCCACAGCATCTACCACATTCTGGCCGACAGCATAGCAGCAAGGGCCTATCCCCGGGCCGACAGCTACAACCAGATCAGAGGGTACGGTGCCAAAGCAGCGCGACATCTCACCAACCACATTAGCCGCTATGCGCCCAACGGTGCCCCTCCAGCCGGAGTGCGCCAGCCCTATCGCCTGCCGCAATGGGTCGTAAAAGAAGATAGGCGGGCAATCAGCAGAGAGCGCCAGCAGGTACAGCCCTCTCGCATCGGTAATCATCGCATCAGCGCCCTGGATGCTGGGCGACGCGACGCTCATCCCACGCCCCTCATCAGCAGGTCCCACGCGGGCCACCACCGTCTGATGTACTTGCTGGCAGCCCACCATCTTATCAAGCGAGATGCCCAGTCGCTCGGCCAAGCTGCGCCTGTTCGCCAGCGCATCTGACTGGTCGGGAGGGTGCTCAGGACTACCCCGGCGTGCGCTCAGGTTCCAGTAAGCGCCCTCCGGCGAGCGTCGCGTCGAGATTGCGTGTACCAACTCCTGATAGGGGTCCAGCGCGGCTATCCTGTAGACACCTCGCTCCACAGGCAAAATGGTAGCAGTCAAAGCTTTATCCACGCGATCTAAGTTGATCAGCGAAGTCATCCTGTAAAGCCTCGCTCTCGCCGACGGGCGCTCCGGCGCCGCCTTCATCTCCCTCATAGTTACTAACGAACTGGTGATTTGTAAGCGATGGGAAGTATATCTCTATGCCATACTCCGAGGCGACCCCAAGGGGATCGCTCACCTCGGCCAGGATGTCGTCAATGAGGGTGTCCATAGTCTCATCAGAGCCGGAGGCGTGGGTTCGCGCAAAGCCGGTGGCATACTCCTGCCAGATCAAGAGGGTGCCTATTATCTGGTCCTCAAGATAGTGCAATTCTATCTTGCCTATATTTACGGCTTCACCATTCTCGTCCGGGTGGTCCCCGTCAAATATGGAGAGGGCCTCTGAGTAAGGCGTTCGCGCAATGCGCTTTAACTTAAGGTTCATTTTGCTCCTTTGGATGGACGTGAAATAGGCTCGTATTGCGTAGTGTGAGGGACTATGAATATAGCTTCTCTAACCTCAACTCCGTACCTGCTCGTACCTGCTCGTACCTGCTCGTACCTGCGCAAAACGCCATAGCGCTACTTATCACCTTTCATCTTCACCTTTCAGGCGTCTACTTCGCCTGGTCGCCTACAACACCCAGGATTATCTGGTCTATGACCTCTTCTACCGGAGCCTTGTCATCAGTGAAGACGAGCGCGCCTGGGGTGGGCTTTACCTCCCTTATGTTGCCTCTCTGCAAGCTGGCGTCGAATACTTGCTTTAGCAGCGGCTGGTCCACCCGAGCGGCGTTCTCAGCGAAGTTGCTTAGCTGCGTCGGCTTATTAGTGCCCACTACCATGCTGTTGCCCAGGGTGGGCACATCAATCACATAAACGCTTGGGTAAACTTGCAGCATTGTATTGGCGAGGGCGTCCACTAATCGCGTATCGGTGGCTGTGCGCCCCGCGTTGATCATCGCCACGCCGTCAGGTGTGAGGCGGTCGCGCACCTCTTGGAAGAACTCTTTGGTGGTGAGTTGAAAGGGTATATAGGGCTGGCGGTAAGCGTCTATGCCGATAATGGTCCACTGTTTATTCTTGCCGTCGGTTTGCAAATAAGCGCGCCCGTCCTGCTCATGTGTGGTGACGTTTTTCAATGCAGAGAGGCCGAAGTAGCGATTCCCCACATCCACTATCTCAGGGTCTATTTCCACGCCATCCACAGGTAGAGGCCCATACGCGGCGGTAAACTCGCGCGCCGCCGTGCCAGCCGCCGAGCCTATCATCGCCATGCTTTTCACAGCAGAGGGTAGAAAGTTCTTGTTGAAATAAGGAGCTACGAGCCAGTAGTCCCACGGGCCGCCCGTCAACACGCTATTGGGGTTGTAAATCGAGTGTATCGCATGCCCTTCATTGAGCATCAGCGATACCTGATCGCCCTGCTTCACCACCTGTATATAGTTGTAAGCCGACTCTTTCTCGAAGATGAGCTGGCCCATAGCGGGGGGCTTGACGAAGCCGCGCGGTGCGAAGAATGCCAACGCAAGTACCACAGCAAGCAAGCCAAGATAAAGCACGGCGGGCCGGGTAATCTGGGCGACAAGCAAACCCACTATCGAGAATACAAGAAGTACAACAGATGCTGTGTAGAGAGTAGCAGCGGTGCCGATATAGGGTATCAGGAAGAAGACCGGGATAAAGGTGCCAAGTATGCTGCCGAGTGTAGAAAGGGCCGACACCGCGCCCGCTGTGCCCCCGGCGGAGCTAACGTCCGAGCTACGCAAACGTATAGCGAAGGGTGACACGAAGCCGAGCAAGACGAGTGGCACCGAAAATAGAATGATCACGCCGATCAGCGAGCCGTAAAATATCCCCACTGAGACTTCTGCGAAGCCCGTGAGCGACCAGCTTAGTATAGGCTTTGAAAGAAGAGGAATAAGGCCCACAGCGAAGCCTGCCACAGCGGTAATGCCGTAAAGCACAGATGCCCTGGGAAAGCGGTCGGCGAGGCGGCCACCCAGCCAGTAGCCGAGAGTAAGGTATATCATCACAAGGCCAATCAGGTTGGCCCAGATGAACAAGGAAGTGCCAAAATATGGGGCCAGCAGGCGGGAGGCCGACATCTCGACGGTCATCACTACCGCGCCGCCCGTAAAGACAAGCGCCAGCAAGAGGAGCCGAGCAGCGCGTGTGCGCTCGATAACGCCCGCGATGGGCACAGCCTGCGAGACTCCAGAGGATTGATTTTCAGCAGTAGTAGCCAAGTTCATGCTCCATAATATAATAAGCGGGCGCAACGCACCCCGCCCGCTTATTATACCTTGCATGAGAGTTAGGCGGCAAGCAACCCGGTAAGAGCACTCCTTTTCCTGAGAAAGGGAACTTAACCATTATCAAAACAAAGAAGAGCACCTCCCCGCTTGCAGGGAGGTGCTTGGCTAGGGTCTTGCCCTGCCAGACGGTAGATGCTATTGATAATACCCACTCCTGAAAGCTTCCCGGAGTGGAGCGGCTAGCTTATCGGCTGGGGCCGCAGCAGCCCGGGAAGAAGGTGTTGGCATCTATCTTCGCAGTCTGAGCGCGAGTTGCGTTGTTATTCACCCTGAAGTAGGGCATATTTCCCGAACCGCATGGCTCGCCTGGCCCACCACACGGGTAGCCGCTCATCACGCCACGAGACGCAAGCCTGTTTACATAAGCGTAGAAGGTGCTGGCCGGCGGCACATCCTGGAATATCTGCGCGCCCGGATCGTTACTGTATCCGGCGGTATTGGAGACAATTTTGGAGATCTGCCCCCTGGTGGCGTTATTGCCCGGCCTGAAGTAGGGCAGGTTGCCTGGCGGCAGACACGGTTCACTAGTGCCCCCGCATGCGTAGCCACCCATGAAGCCCCGGCGCGACAGCCTGTTGACATACGGGAAGAAGGGGCTGCTGGGAGGCACGTCCTGGTAGATCTGCGAACCGGCAGTTTCGGTGAAGCCCGCCGAGTTGGAGACTATCTTAGAAAGCTGCCCGCGTGTAACGTTGTTGTTCGGCCTGAAGGTGGTGTCATTGTAGCCGCTGACGATCCCCCGGCAGGCAAGATAATAGATGTAGTCATAGCCGAAATCGCCCTGCTGCACATCGCTGAATGCACCGCACAAAGACCTGTGCGGGCTGAAGAGGTCTGTATCGCCAACAGTAACGTTGCCGGTTGTAGGCACAGTCAAGTTCCACTGGAGGCCTGCGCCGGAGTCATGCAGGGTGTCACTGATGATGGTGTTGTCGAAGCCTGCCCCTGGCCCTGTCGTATCGCCTATGCGGTCCCAGATAGTGCCATAGTAGGACTCCATATAGGCATTGGCGGGCGTGGTAGGCACAAACTGCTGGTAGAGGACGGTGCCATTGGTGCGAGTAAAGTAATCGCCGACGCCGCCCGTTGAAGGATCGTAATAGCCAAAACCTGAGTCGCTGCCCGCAGTATACAGGTCCGCCGCGTGGAAGAGTGTGGCAGTAAGAGGCTGTGTGCCGCCCACCTGAGAAAGGGAGAACTGGAGCGCAACAAACTCTGCGCCGTTCACGTAAGTAGCGCGCTGTGTGAGGCGCAATGGGGTGTTAGGCACACTGTTCACAGTGGTTATTACATAGGGGTTTGAAGGCGTGCCAGCACCGCTCAATGTGTTGCTGACCGCCGTGTACTGATTCGTTGGACGGCCGGCAGGCACCTGACCTGGGCCGTAGACGGTGGTGGTGCCACCCACATTTACCCAGAGGTAAACGCCCTCTGCGTCCTGACCGAAGAACTGGTACTCACCTGGGTTGCGGTAGCGAATATTCATTCGCGTATTGTCTTCAACAGTGATGGTAAGAGGAAAGCTGTTAATTGTCTGGTTGGCATTGGGCGAATCAGGCCGCTGAACGGGCAGAGGCTTAGCTTTTGAGGGTGATTGCGCCCATGCGCCCGCACCACTTGCAATGAGCAGCGCCACAACAGCCAGCATCCCCAGCAGCGCCGCGAAGACTGCCGGGGCCGTGCCTATCTCTGAACGAGTTTTCATCTATGTTGCTCCTTTCTACTTGCAATTACTTGGTTCCAGCATCAACACTTTGCAGAAGCCATACGCGCTTGCGTCGCGCTCGGCCTTACACTCGCATTGCAACCTTCAACGATCTGTAAATCGTCACTCGTTGAGTACACACTACAAGTTGGTGGCTTCGGTTGCCGGAGGCGCTCAGGGTAATATATAACGGTATGTAGATGCTGTCAATGAAGATGCCGCCCACGTACTCAAGCAGACATCTTCGCCACCCGCTTACTCCATTCTTATAGCACGTATAGAAGACCTGCGCATCAGTAAGAATACTTAGATAAGGATTAGATAACAACTCCTTCTAACCCTATTCTGGAACACTAAAAAGTGCTCAGAATAACTCATGACTCTACGGGCCACCAACTGGCAATGAAAATATGCCCTCAGCGGGCTATTTTCAGAAGAATAGGGGCGGAGGGGTATCCCCTCCCCTCGCCTGCCCTCACCCCCATTCCCACACATGGGAGAAGAGTTGTATCCTCTGGCACTCCCCAGCAATAAAGCCCCCTCTCCCCTTGTGGGAGAGGGGCATGGGGTGAGGGCGGGTGGCGGCGCACAGCTACTCCTTGAAGACTGCTCCACCCCAACTCCTCTAAAAATGCGAAGGGTAGTAGTATAAAGGGGTGCTAAATCACTCGTATTTTCATTGGTAATGGTGGCCCATAGGGTCATGCCTTACTCTGAACTCTTACTCCGCCATTGGGCTTGCCCGGCATCGCCCGCCTATGGTATTATATCCTGCCTCACCACGAGATGATTTACACTCGTGACGGGCCAAACTTTTTGTGCGTCACGAGAGAGGCTATTAGATGAATCACAGCGTGGTAAGCCAACAGGATCAGTTAGGCAATGGTAAGCCGGCGACGCTCATAGTTGGGCAGTCAGGCGGGCCTACTGCGGTGATTAACTCTTCGCTGGTGGGAGTGTTGCGCGAGGCACGGGCGCAGGGCATCAGACGTGTCTATGGCATGCGATATGGAATCAAAGGTCTGCTTACAGGCGACCTCGTTGACCTGAGCAGTCTATCAGCCGAAGTGTTGCCTACTCTCCAGCAGACGCCGTCGGCAGCCCTGGGAGCGTGCAGGCACCACCTTACCGATGCCGACATCCCTCTCTGCCTGGCGACCCTTCAGGAGCATGGCGTTCAATACATGGTATACATCGGCGGTAATGACTCCGCAGACACCTCGCACCGCATCGCCCAGGCAGCGATGGAGGCGAATATAGACCTCAGGGTGATCGCGATCCCCAAGACAATTGACAACGACTTGCCCGTCACGGATCACTGCCCCGGCTACGGCTCTGCGGCGCGCTATATAGCTATTGCTACTCTTGAAACCACCCTAGACACGAAAGCCATGCCTGATATATACCCGGTGAAGATACTCGAAACGATGGGGAGGCATGCTGGGTGGCTCACCGCAGCCGCCGCTCTTGCCCGCACAACAGGCTGGGATACCCCGCACCTCATCTACATCCCGGAGTGCCCCAAGGACCTGGAGGAGATAATGAACGAGGTCCAAGCTCTTTATCGCGAAAAGGGGCACGTAGTAATTGCTATGTCGGAAAATGTCAGGTGCAAGGACGGAAGGCCTCTCACGGTGGCCGCGATGGAAGCGCTAAATAGCGGCCAGGACGGGGGCGGCCCCCGCATAGAGCCGAGCTTTGTCGACTCGTTCGGTCACTCATATTACCGAGGCGTGGGAACAGGCGCGGTGTTGAGCCAGCTAATCACCAAGAGGCTGGATTTGCGGGCGCGCGTAGACCAGCCGGGGACTTTGCAGAGAATGTCGCAGGCTCATCAGAGCGAGGTAGACCTGATTGAGGCGGAAGAATGCGGGCGCGCCGCAGTACGCGGGGCACTCTCCGGCACAACCGACCAGATGGTGATCCTCGAGCGCGCACAGTCGCCAACATACCGATGCACAATCGGCATGGAGCAGCTGGAAAAGATTGCAAACGTAGAAAAGCGCATGCCTTCTGACATGATAGATAAAGATGCGAACTTTGTCACACAGGCTTTCCTCGACTACGCGCTGCCCTTGATCGGTGGCCCACTTCCTCAATATGTCGAGTTGCAAACGTGAAAGGTGAGGAGTATTGCTTAGCTATTGGGAGGCTCTACCAATATGGAGATCAAGAAGGTCGGCGTCGTTGGCGCTGGAACTATGGGCAACGGGATCGCGCAGGTATTCGCGACATCGGGTATAGACGTCAGGATGCGCGACGTGGGGCAGGCGCAGCTAGATAAGGGATTGGCCGCTATCCAAAAAAGCCTCGGTAAGTTCGTGGAGAAAGGCAAGTTGTCAGCAGCTGCCTGCGAAGCTGCTCTACAGCGTATCACGGCCACCACCGAGCTTGCCGACCTTGCCGATTGCGAGCTCGTAGTAGAAGCGATCTTCGAGAACTTCGATGCCAAGGCCGCAGCATTCCGCGAGCTTGACGCACTGCTCAAGCCCGATGCTATACTGGCCTCTAACACCTCCTCAATTGACATCACGCGGCTGGCCGCAGTCACAGGTAGAGCTGATCGATTTATAGGTATGCACTTCTTCAATCCTGTGCCGCTCATGTCCCTGGTGGAGATCATACGCGGCCTGGCAACCGGCGATGAAACCTACTCGCAGGTGCGCGAGCTGGCGGTGCGCCTGGGCAAAACACCCGTCGAAGTAAAAGATTATCCCGGCTTCGTTTCCAACAGAGTGCTGATGCCGATGATCAACGAAGCAATCTTCGCGCTGTACGAAGGCGTAGCATCGAAGGAAGATATAGACACCGTGATGAAGCTGGGGATGAACCACCCCATGGGTCCGCTTACTCTGGCCGACTTCATTGGCCTCGATGTCTGCCTGGATATACTCAAGGTGCTTTACGATGGCTTCAAAGACCCCAAGTACCGCCCCGCGCCGCTCCTGGTAAAGATGGTGCAGGCAGGCAGACTGGGCAGGAAGAGCGGCGAAGGCTTCTACAAGTACTAGAAGAGGTAAAACAATGGAGTTTGGACTGACAGAAGAGCAGAGAATAATCCAGCAGACGGCCAGGGATTTCGCCGACGAGCAGCTTGCGCCTCTCGCCGCTGACTATGACAGGTCAGAAGAGTGGACCGCGCCGCAAGTAAAGATGCTCGGCGAGATGGGCTTCCTGGGGATGATGGTGCCGGAAGAATACGGCGGGTCGGGCCTGGATACAATCTCTTATGTTATGGCTATGGAGGAGGTGAGTCGAGCGTGCGCCTCTACATCAGTCACTATGACAGTGCAAAACTCGCTCGTTTGCTGGCCTATTGAGCATTTCGGAAACGAGGAGCAAAAGCAGAGATACCTACCCGGCCTGGCAAGCGGTAAGCTAATCGGCTGTTATGCGCTCTCTGAGCCTGCCGCAGGTTCTGACCCGGCATCCATGGCTACCACAGCAGTGGATGATGGCGACGGCTACGTGCTCAATGGCTCAAAGATCTTCATCTCTAATGGTGGCGTGGCTCAAGTGGCGATAGTCTGGGCGCAAACCGACCGTGATCTGAAGCACAAAGGGATAACGTGCTTTATCGTTGACACTGATACCCCGGGCTTCATGGTGGGCGCTGAGGAAAAGAAGCTGGGGATACGAGGCTCCAACACAGTGGAACTTCACTTCGAAAAGTGCCGAGTACCTAAAGCCAACATTCTCGGCCAGGTGGGAGAGGGCTTTAAGATAGCCATGCAAACGCTGGATGGAGGGCGCATAGGCATCGCTGCGCAGGCTGTAGGCATAGGGCAGGCCTGCATTGACGCCGCAGTTAAGTATTCTCACCAGCGCCAGGCGTTCGGCAAGCCTCTCGCTGAGATCGAGGCGATACAGATCAAGATAGCTGATATGGCTATGGAAGTGCAGGCATCACGACTGCTAACTTACCATGCGGCATGGATGAAAGACCAGGGGGTGCGCTTCACCAAACAGGCGGCGATGGCGAAACTTCACGCTTCCGAGGCCGCGAACACAGCCGCAACGATGGCCGTGCAAATCCACGGCGGCTACGGCTACCTGCGAGACTTCCCGGTAGAGCGACTCTTCCGCGATGCCCGCATTACCGAAATCTACGAAGGCACATCTGAAATCCAGCGTCTGGTGATCAGCAGCATGACGCTGAAAGAGGGCCATCCCAGGATTGAATGACCAAAATAATGCTACCCGCTTAAAGCAAATAACCCGACTATCCTGCTGAGATAGTCGGGTTATTTGTTGTTGTCTGGAAGCTTATTAGCCCCTTTAGATAAGCCTCCCACGGCTACTTGCCCAGCTTGAGCTTGCGGGCCGCTTTGCGAGCTTTGAGCCACTGGAGTCGATTTGCCGACGCGGAAATCCTCTCCCGGTGAAGCTCACGAGCCATCAGCTCAAGCGCATAGTAGTTGTAGTTCATCCTTTTGTCCTCCTCCCAACTTTCCTTGTCAGACCGTTAGATCTACATCTATATTCTACTGGCTTTTCTCGCCTGAGACATCGGAGCAGAGAGGTAGTTAACGGCAAGCGCAAGGCTGAGCTTTCCGGACTAAAACTCGGCCTTACGACAGCATATTACCCTGCTAAAGGCGTACACAGCGCGACGGGTGGGGCTGAGGATATCTGAACCCTCCACAAAAAGGTGTCCTGGGCTGGGTTGGCCGCAAAGGGCGAGGTACAAAAAAACCTGCAACATCTTTGCAGGAGGAGCTTGCTTATGAGATTTGTTGCGGGGCTTTCAACGGTTGAGGCTGTTTGCTGAGGCTAACCTGACTGCGTTTATAAGCTGCTTGTAAGGAATACCCTTCTCCAGAAATAAATCTACACCCGCCGCCTTCGCTACTGATCGTTCGCCTTCATCATCATAAAGTGTAAGGCCCACGACCGATAATGCCAGCCTCTTTTCTGTGATTTCCGCAACCGCGTCAAAGTTGTCGCAGCAGCGCATATCGAGGTCAACCAGAACGACATCAGGCCGTGTCCGGCGAGCGGTTTTTATCATCTCGCAATCATCGGCGGCCTCACCCACGACACGAATGTGAGGGTCAAGCTCAAGCATTGTCTTCAGGCAAGAGCGAAGGGCCGCGTGGTCGCCGGCTATGAGAACGCGAACGGGGGCCGCGACAGGGGATGGTACATAGCCACTATGAGGGACAAGACGCGCCAGGCGTTGCGCTGTGCCGTAATCAATGTGCGCAGGCATAAAGCGCGCATTCAATATCGTAGAGCAGCATCCCCCATGGTACAACATCTAGGAGGGCTCCCCGCTAGCAGTTTTAAACACCTGAAAAGATATGCCTAGAAAACTCATAGTCGACTCGAAACCGGAAGCTCCAGTAATCAATATAAATAATATCACAAAAAATGCCGCTTGTCACGGGGCAAGGGGTCTTACTTTTCCCTCAGTCTTTAGATGTAGCTGAGGTAAGGCGGGGCCAGATGTCTATCACTCCACTATTTTCTGGCGCAAAGCATAAACAGCAGCCTGCGTGCGGTCGGAGAGATGCAGCTTCTGTAGTATATTGCTCACGTGGGTCTTTACGGTCTTTTCGCTCAACACCAGGTCCTCGGATATCTCTTTGTTGCTCTTGCCTTGCGCTATGAGACGCAGCACCTCTAACTCTCGCTCTGTGAGGTCGTGCTTTGGCGTGCTCGGCTGAGGGTTAGTAAACTCCTGCATCAATTTCCGAGCTATCTCAGGGTCAAGCTGCGCTTCACCCTTTGATACGGTGCGTATGGCACGCACCAGCTCTTGCGGCAGCACATCCTTCATCAAGTAACCCTGCGCCCCCGCCTTTATAGAAGCAAACACCTGCTCGTCTTCGCTGAAAGAGGTAAGGACAATCACACGGGTGCTGGGAGAGAGGGCAGCTACGGCACGTGTGGCATCCACGCCATTGCCGTTAGGCATCACCAGGTCCATGAGCACTATGTCGGGCAGCAGATCCTTGACCAAGGCAACCGCTTCGTTACCGTTGGACGCTTCACCCACCACAGCCATGTCGGGCTGGAGGTCGAGATAGGTGCGTAAACCCTGCCGTACTATCGCGTGGTCGTCTACAATCAATATCGTGATCTTATCCGCCTGGCTCTCGGTGTCTACATCTGGCATAAGCTTCTCCTGTTACCTGAGGCTCAAATAGATAGCTAACGAGCGAATTTCCAATTACGGATCGCCGGCCCCTGATCCCAGGCTATCGCTCACAAGGCACTTTGGCCCGCACAATGGTCCCTGAACCTGAGGAGGCCGGCCCGATCTCAAAATGCCCACTTAACTGCTCTACGCGCTCGCGCATAGAAGTGAGGCCAAGCGTCGTCGGCTTATAAACATCCTGCTCGATCCCTACCCCATTATCTTCTATCGCCATGCTGATCCAGTCGTCTTGCGTGCTGAGAGTAACCAACGCCTCGGTCGCGTTGGCATGCTTCACCACATTATTGAGCGCCTCCTGCGCCACTCTAAAAAGAGCCTTTTCGATGTGGAGAGGGAGACGGCGCTGCCCCTTGACCTCAACGCGCACTTTGAGCCCAAAGCGGTCGCTCACCAGCTTGGCGTGCTTGGTAAGCACTGCGGCAAGCCCCTCCTGCTCCAGGTTCGCGGGGCGTAGCTCAAAGATAATGGTCCGCATATCTTTGAGCGCGGCGTTCGCTGTCTCATAGAGCACCGCTATCTGGGCACGGGCCTTTGGCGGATCGCTGTCGAAGAAGAGATTCGCGGCTTCGGCATTTAGCACCATGCTGAAGAGGGATTGAGAAAGCGAGTCATGCAGCTCACGGGCAAGGCGGTTGCGCTCTTGAAGTATATCCTGCTCACGAGAGCGATCGTAAAGACGCGCATTCTCGATGGCAATAGCTGCCTGGTTGGCGAAAGCGAGCACCGTCTGCCCGTCCTCCTCATCGTAGAAGACAGGCTGCTTTTTGTCGAGAGCTAGCGCACCTATCGCTTCATCCCTGAAGATCAGCGGCACGCCTATCCAGGAGCGCGTGGGATCATCTGGGTCTGCCACAAAGCCCGGCTCTTTCCGCACATCTTCCAGCACAACAGGCATTTTGTCGTCTAACAGCCGCCTTGTGAGCGCGTTCTGACCTGGGTCAAAGGTGATACCCACGACACCATCCGGGCGCAGAAAACCTCGGCCCGCTATGATACGCAGCCTGCCGTCAAAGAGTAGCTGGATCGAAGCACGGTCGTAGTCTACCACCTCAGCCAATTGCTCAAGAATGAGAGAGAGCAGCCTGTCCAGGTCGAGGGTTGAGGTAATCAGCGCGCTGGAGCGCACAAGAGCAGAGACCTCGCGCACCCGCCTTTCCAGTTGCAGGCGCTGCTCCTCAAGCAAGACAACTTGCTCCTGTAGGCGCGCATTCAGCGCCAGCGAGTAGAGCTTGCTGAAGCGGATTACCAACCACCTGAGCGCCGCGTCGAGCACGGCGGCCATTTGCAAAGCGACGTCGTCATAAGAGGCGTCGTCGTAAGAATCGTACTGGCATTCACGCCTGATAACGGGCAGCACGGCTTCATCCAGTAACAAGTTGCCTTCTAACATCTCCGAAATGTCAAAACCCTGAGCGGCACGCTGCTGGCAGAGATCATGCGTAAAGCCGAGCAATTCCTTGTGGGAGCCTGTGCGGAAAAGGGTGATAAGAGCAGCAATGCAAAGGCGGGTAGTCGCCTGGAGTTCAGTCACAGGTTGCTCGCGATAGTGCGAGGCTTCCATGCCGTAAAGGAGTCGCACCCAGGAGGCGACAATCTCCTCGCGGTAGCCTTCCAGCAAGTCCGCAAGCTGAGGAGAAACTATCTTCTGGTCGGTAGGTGAAGCTGCTTTAGAAGGCATGAGAATTACCGCGTGTTGCGTGTTGCATGGTGCGTAATGCGTAATGGTTGAGCATCAAATTGAGGGGCTAAAAGGCCAATTGCCCTTGCACCTCGCTCAATACGCAATGTGAATCCTTCACCGCTTTCCAGGTATACCCGGCTCGGTCATGGCAACCGGATCAAGTATGTTGTCTAGTTGGTCGGCGGAGAGGAGGCCCATCTCTAAAACTATCTGGCGCATTGGCTTACCGGTGCGGACATTCTCCTGAGCTACTTTGGCAGCGGCGCTATACCCGATGTAGGGGTTGAGGGCGGTAGCAAGGCCGTTGCTCTCCTCAACGAAGCGGCGGCACCGCTCAACGTTGGCGGTGATCCCCTCCACGCAGAACTCGGCAAAGACGTTCATGGCGTTCTTGAGAATATCCACCGACATCAGCATGTCGAAGGCCATCACAGGCATCATAACATTTAGCTCTAGCTGGCCCGCCTGCACTGCCATTGTGATAGTAGTGTCGTTGCCGATAACCTGGAAGCAGGCCATGTTCAACATCTCGGCCATCACAGGGTTCACTTTGCCGGGCATGATGGATGATCCAGGCTGCACAGGCGGCAGCACTATCTCAGCCAGGCCCGTCTGCGGCCCGGAAGAGATCAAGCGCAAGTCGTTCGCTATTCGGGTAAGCTCAACAGCAAGGAGCTTCAGAGAAGCATGTGTCTCGGCCATCGCCATCTGGCTTTCTGTCATTTCGACCAGGTTGCCCGCAGGCTCGAGAGGCAAGCCTGTGAGTTCGCTCAGCTTGGCAACCACAGCCTTCTGATAACGCGGGTCGCTATTCAACCCTGTGCCCGCTGCGGTGGCCCCTATATTCAATTCGAGAAGCGATTTAGAGGCATATTCTATTTTGCCGCGCAGCTTCGATAGCGTCACCGAGTAGGCGGTGAACTCCTGCCCCAGGCGAATCGGCACAGCATCTTGCAGGTGCGTACGCCCCGACTTGATAACTTTGTCGAACTCATTGCCTTTGTCAGCGAAAGCCTTCTGCAAGCGCTCGAGCGAAGGATACAGCCCTTTAAGCTCCATAAGCGTAGCGAGGCGCATGGCTGTCGGGAAAACATCGTTGGTAGATTGTGCCATATTGACGTGATCGTTGGGGTGAACCGGCTTGTATTCGCCGCGCTTGCCACCAAGACTTTCGTTGGCGAGGTTCGCGAGCACTTCGTTAGTGTTCATGTTGTGAGAGGTGCCCGCACCCGCTTGTATCGGATCAACACGCCACTGGTCAATAAACTCGCCGTGCAGCACTCTCTCGGCAGCAGCGATGATGGCGTTAGCACGCTTAGCGTCAAGCTGGTTCAGGTCGCGGTTCACCTCGGCTGCTGCGCGCTTCACCATGACGGTTGCGCGAACCAGCGCGGGGTGAGGCAGCAAGCCGGTTATCGGGAAGTTGCGGATTGCGCGGGCGGTTTGCGCCCCATATAGCGCCCCCGAAGGTACTCGCACGTCGCCCAGCGAATCTTTTTCAATACGATAGTCGCTATTCACGCTTGCCGAATCGTTCGTCATCCTTGACTGATCCTCCGTTGTCCTTGATGCTAAGATATATTATAGCTGATAGGGCAAGAGTGCGTCTGCTTCAGAGGGAAGCCTACACGCCTATGCGCAGTGAAGTTTCTAGGGCGTGTCTGCAAAATCACAACCAGAGGAGGATAGAAGCGACAATCAGCATGGCTTTGTAGTTATGGGCACGTTTCTCGTAGCGAGTAGCAATCCTGCGAAACTGCTTGAGGCGGTTGAACAGCCTCTCCACGACGTTGCGTAACTTGTATAGCTCCTTGTCGAAGCTGGCCTTGCTCCCATGACGTTCCTCCCATGACGTTCGTTGCTCTTGTGAGGGATTGTGTACCTGATGCCCCGACGACGTAAGTACATTCTGATAAGGCGCAAGCGTATGACTTATCGGCTGCCACTCGGCGCGGCTTGCTCTTGGGTCTGCCCCTACCAGCACGCTTTACTTCTCACCCGCCATCAGT
>DAHVFG010000160.1:0-5303 GCA_027317125.1 Chloroflexota bacterium
AGGTTACGCTAAGGGGCGAATCGCCAAGAGTGACGGTGCTGTTGATATTGTATGGTGCCGCACCCGGTTCTCCCCGGACTGCCTGTACCTGCCATGTGTGTGTTGTGGTGTAGCTGTCGTCGAGAGAGAGGCATGAGGGTAGGTCGTCCTCCTCGGCGGCTCTTATCTCGACAGGTTGCGTGGTGGCTCTCATAAAGGTAAATCTCCGCCTGGCTTTTCACCGCCGGGGCGCGTCAGTTGCGCCGGTAGTTGTATTGTGCGTTGGTTCTCGATGGTAGTTGCAGAGGCCTTTGCTCTTTCACGCGCCCCTCGCCTGGCTATATTGAGTAAGGTGCGCACGCTCTTCTCCTCAAACTCAGGCTCAGGGGCCTCTCCTACTTCGTCTTGCGCGGAGATTTCTACGGCTATGCCTGCCTCCTCCGCCAGCTTCACAAGCGCGCCATTTGTGGTAACCAATATCGCTTTGGAGCGTGTTTCTTCCAGAAGAGCGGGTAGCCTGTGGAACTGTGCTGGGTTCAGTAGGGCAGAGGGTGGGTCGGGCGCTGAGATCAACAGGCGGGGTTTGGAGATGCCGTTGGCGGCGCAGGCGGCGGCTGCTTCTCGCACATGCTCGGCTATATCGCGCCAACTGTCCGCAGCTTCTATAAGCACCAATGTGCGGGGCGGCTCCTCTCTAACTTTTCGGTAGAGATAGGTGGCTACGATTTTGACGGTGGCGGCCACAGGCACTGCGAGTAGCAGGCCAAGTATGCCAGCCACTGCGGACCCTGAGAGGACCGCAAATATCACAGCCAGCGGGTGCAGATGGACCAGCCTGCCGATGAAGAAAGGCATGACGAGGTTATCTTCAAGCTGGCGCAGTAACGTGTATGTGATAGCCACCGCGATAGCCAGCACAACAGGACTCCAACCATAGGGGGCGGACCCCTGGGTGAGGGCCACTAAAACAGCCGCGCCGCCGGCAATATAAGGACCTATGAAGGGGAGCGTTTCGACGAGCCCCGTGAATATAGCCAGCAGGGGCGCGTAGCGAACCCCGAGAAGTGTCAGGGCGATATAGCTCGCCACGCTCATGAGGCCGACGAGTATTAGCTGCCCACGAATGTAGGCCCCCAGCACGTGATTTATCCGCTCGACCCAGGGGCCAAGCTCTGAGCGCGCTGCGGCAGGGGTGTATTCACCTATTCTTGAGCCGATGCGATGCGCCTCCTGTAAGAGGAAAAAGGAAGCGACAAGGTAGACCAGCAGCTTGAGGAGGCTCTCGGCTACGCGTGGTATAGCGCCTGGAAGATAGCCTCTGCCAAACTGTGACAGGAGGATGCCGAGTTGTCTGCTGATTTCAACGTCGGAGGCGTTGAGGTTTATCTGGACACCGAGCAGATCAATCTGGCTCTGGTTGAGCATCTTGCCTGCTTCGCGGAAGTGGCGCGGCAGCTCCTTGCTGAAATCTGCTATTTGCTGGCTGAGAAGCGGCACCAGCGTGCCCAGGCCCCAGGCGACCAGCCCCAGCAAGAGAAGGTAGAGGAGCACAGCCCAGAGCCTGCGGGGTAGGCCGGTGCGGCGCGCCAGAAAAACCACTACAGGGTTCAGGACATAGGCGGTGATGATGGCCCAGATGAAAGGCTTCAGGATGTCGCTTACCTGAATAAGAAATAGCAAAACCACCGCGGCTACTATCCATAATAAGGTAGCTCTGGCGCGGGGCGAGAGGTATATACGCTCGCTCGTGGCTGTTTTCATTGGATCGTGAAACGTGATGCTTTACAGAGGTTGTCGAGGGTAATATACCACGATGGAGCGATGATTGGCTACTGCTTTGAGTTGGTAAGAGTTCAGAATAGGGGTGGAGGGGCTAGCTTAGCCCCTCCACCCCTATTCTGAACAGTTACTGGAGGAGGTTTGAGGCTGGAGATGGGGAGTTGTCCGTTGTGCGGGCGTTCCGACGCGTACTACGCTGCTTGCTTTTTTAGCACCCTTCACGTATAATACAACGTGAATCGCCAGATTGAGACTACGTGGAAAGGTCCTTCTTGGCCGTGTCCGGTAACACATTTATCCCGGCGGCCATTTTCGTATCGCATGACAAGGTATTTAGCGCAACTCCCCTGGCGGCTACTTTTTCAACCTTAAGGACGGTGTGGATGAACGACGAGCAATCCGGACAGCCATTGGACGTAGCAGATGAGCAGAACAGCTACGCAAACGGGGCTGGCAACAGCACGGCTAGCGCCGAAGTGCAGGCGCACTCCAGCGATACAGATGCCGGCAGCAATGGCGCAACTGCAGAAGCAGAGAACGCAGGCGACGCGGGCGCAGATACGGAGGCGCCACCAGCCAGCGGCACATCTGGGGCTGACGCTACTGTGGGCAATGGTTCTGCCGGCGCTGTCGCCGAGGATAGCTTCATTGGTGACAGTGACGATGCTGTTGATGCTGGCGCTACCGACAATAGCGCTGACTTTGAAGCCGCAGCGTCGGCACCGGAGGCACCAGGGGCAGAGAGTAGGAGCGCAAGCGCCAGCGATGCCGGCGCTGTTGGGCATCCTCCGAGCAACAGTGGCGCCCGGCCCTTCAGAGGCACAGGCCAGGATGGTGACAGGCAGCAGGGCGGGCAGTACGATGATGATGAGCCTCCTGCGGAGATGGTCATTCGGAGCGCACGCGACCCACGTCTAAACGATGTTGCGGCCAACGCTTCGATGGAAGACCTGTTGCGCGCATCCGAGCAGCAGTACCGGACCCTCAAGCATGGCGATGTCATTGAAGGCTCTGTGATGAAGCTGGGGCGTGATGAGATCCTGGTGGATATCGGGGCCAAGACAGAGGGTATCATACCCAACCATGAGCTTCAGAGCCTGAGCGAAAGCGAGCGCGAAGCGTTGCAAGTTGGCGATGGGCTCCTGGTGTCAGTGTTGCAGCCGGAGAATAATGAAGGGCACGCCGTTCTATCGCTTGATCGGGCACGCCAGGAAAAATCGTGGCGTGATTTGCAGAAGACCTTCGAGGCAGGAGAGGTTATCCAGGCAAAAGTGACCGGGCATAACAAGGGCGGCCTGCTGGTCAACCTTGAGGGTGTGCGCGGCTTCGTCCCTTCCTCTCAAGTCTCTTCAATGCCTGCGGGCGAGGCGAACAAGCAGGCCGAGATGGCACGTTTGCAGAACCAGACCTTGCCGCTCAAGATCATCGAGATAAACCGCAACCGCAACAGGCTGATCCTCTCCGAGAGGCAAGCTGTGCAGGAGCAGCGCGAGACTATGCGCACGCGCCTCCTCAAGGAACTGGAGCCTGGGCAAGTTCGCCCCGGCACGGTCACTTCGATTTGCGATTTTGGGGCTTTTGTTGATATCGGCGGGGCCGATGGCCTGATCCACCTTTCTGAGCTTTCCTGGAAGCGTGTCAACCACCCCAGTGAAGTGCTGAAGGTGGGCGACCGCGTAAATGTACATGTGTTGTCGGTGGACCCCACCGAGCGCAAGATAGCCTTGTCGCTCAAGCGTACCGAGCCTGAGCCGTGGTCAACGATCACCGAGAATTATCAGTTGGGCCAAAATGTGCGCGGCACGATCACCCAGCTCACCAGCTTTGGGGCATTCGCCCGGCTGGAAGATGGAATCGAAGGCCTGATCCACGTGTCAGAGCTTGCTGAAGGGCGTGTAGCGCACCCGCGCAACGTGGTACACGAAGGCGAAGTGCTCGATCTCAAAGTAATTCGCATTGATCCCGCTCGCCGCCGCATTGGTCTCTCTCTCAAGCGGATGCAGGAAGAGGTAGAGGGCGGAGCGGCTGAAGGGCCCAGTGGCGAGGGGCCGGATAACCAGTACGGCGTCACCCCCGGAGAGCCGGTGCAGAACCAGCCTCTTTCCCAGGCTGACCAGACCGAGGAGTCGCCATCGGCGCTCTCACAGATCCCTGTCGCGCTTAGCGCCGAGCGCGAAGACGAGCCAACCTATGACGATGAGCCGATGGGCGCGCTTGCTCAGGCATTCGCCACACGCGGCATCTCCTTCGCTAATGCGCGCAGTGCAGCTGAAAATGAAGCTGAAGCTGCACCCAGCGAAAGCCTGGCTCCCCAGGCTGAGATTGAAGAAACATCGGTGGGCGAGGTCTACGGGACCGATTTGCTTCCCATCGCGACTACCGACCTGAGCTCTGAGTTAGTAGCGACTTACGAGGCGGAGGCTGCCCCCACAGCTGCCGAAACCCACGAAACCACTGAAGCAAATGCACCCGGAGCGAACGCCGGTGAGACATCTGCTCCTGATGCGAATGCTTCTCCCGAAGCACCTGTTGAGCAGGGGGTTGCAACTGCAACCGAGAGCGCAGGCGCATCCACAGATGATACCCAGGAGCCTGCGACGATGATGCCTGCTGCTGCCGACGTTGAGGTCACGCCCCAAGACACCACTGCTAGCGCAGCCCCTTCAAGCGAGGCGACCGATGTGCAGCCCGCCTCAGGCGAGAGCTTGAGCGATGTGGCCGACATGCCGGATATCTCCCCTGAGCAAGGCAGTGGGGAAGATGGACTGGGAGCGCCTAGCGGCTCGGAAGGCGCGCCTTCTGTAGCTGACAGTGGTAATAGCCCGGAGGCAGGCGCTGAGGATACCGAAGGTGCGGGGAGTACCAATAACGAGGGTTAATCCTCTTTACTCAACAATTCAGGATAGCTAAATGCGCAGGCAGTGGATGTAAATATCCACTGCCTGCACCATAGTAAGTTCGCGGGCCTTGTTGCCACATCGCAACGAGGAAGCGTGAATCACCCCAAAGTAGTAGTTTACAGGGCTTGACACACGCGCTTGCTGGCGGTATCCTTAACTCAAGAGTGCAACTGTTCGCCGGGGCATAAGGCAACCGCGAGTACACCTACAGCGTATTATTACTGCAATACTTTTCTATCCTCAAGCATTGCAACGTTAGGGCCGGAACCGGCCTTGTTGTTTTCAACAGCATCCCGTTGGCCCATTGGCCGATACGCAACAGTCACAGAGGCGCAGAGCTACTGATCGTAAAGAGTTGCCTGGCTTAATCATCCGGCGCTGGAGAGAAAGAGATGACAGACAGATTTGACAAATTTACTGAGCGGGCGCGCAAAACGCTACAGCTTGCTCAGGAAGAGGCGCAGAGATTTAACCACAACTATATAGGTACAGAGCACATTCTGCTTGGTCTCGTCCGCGAGGGCGACGGCGTAGCTGCTCGTGTGCTCAACAACCTGGGTATCGAGCTACATAAAGTTCGCTCGGCGGTGGAGTTCATCATAGGTCGCGGCGACCGCATGGTGACAGGGGATATAGGCCTTACGC
>DAHVFG010000161.1:0-5194 GCA_027317125.1 Chloroflexota bacterium
CACCACTGTCCTTGCCCAACAGCACTACAACACCTTCATCGAGCGTATGTCGGCTTTCCCCGTGACAATAAGGATACTCTCCCGCTTCCGCTCCAGGCAAGACCAGGCGCGCACTCTGAAGGACCTTGCCGAAGGAAAAGCTGATATTATCATCGGCACCCATATGCTCCTCAGCAAGAACGTGCTCTTCAAAAATCTTGGCCTGGTAGTAGTAGACGAAGAGCAAAGGTTCGGCGTGCGCCACAAAGAGCGGCTCAAACAACTGCGCGCTGCGGTTGACGTCCTTACCCTCTCCGCCACACCCATACCCCGAACTCTCTATATGGCCGTGTCAGGCGTGCGCGACCTCTCGCTCATCGAGACCCCGCCGGAGGCGCGCCTGCCGATCAAGACCTACGTTACAGCCTACCGTCCCCAGCTTGTGCGCGAGGTGATCCTGCGCGAGCTTGAGCGCGGTGGCCAGGTCTTCTTCGTCCACAACCGTGTAGAAACCATAGAAAAGCTGCGGGAGGAGCTAGAGGCCCTCGTACCCGAAGCTCGCTTCATAGTGGGCCATGGGCAGATGCCCGAAGATTACCTTGAAAAAGTCATGGCGAAGTTCGTGGCGGGTGACGCCGACGTGCTCCTTTGCACCACCATCATCGAGTCGGGCCTCGATATTCCGAACGCCAACACCCTCATCGTGGACCACGCCGACAAGCTGGGCCTCGCCCAGTTGTACCAGTTGCGCGGTCGCGTAGGCCGGGGCGCTAACCGCGCCTACTCCTACTTTCTCTACCACGCAGGCCGCAAAGTAACCGAAACTGCCCGCGAGCGCCTCTCCACAATCGAACAGGCCACCGAGCTGGGCGCGGGCTTCCGTATCGCTCTCAAAGACCTGGAAATCAGAGGAGCAGGCAACCTCCTCGGCCCTGAGCAAAGCGGCCAGGTAGCCGCTGTCGGCCTCGACCTCTACACACGCCTCTTAGCCACAGCAGTAGACAAAGCGCGAGCCGAGCGCAAGCACCCGCAACAAGAAGAGAGCGAGCCGTCTGCCCCCCAATCCCTGGCCCCTGCCGACGAAGCCGAGCCGCCCACCGTCTCCCTCGACCTGCCCATCACCGCCTACTTGCCCGAAGAATATGTGCCCGATGCCACCGTGCGCCTCCGTATATACCAGCGTATGGCCGCCAGCATGACATCCTCGCAGGTGCGCGACCTCACAAGGGAGCTTGAAGACCGCTTCGGCCAGCTACCCGAAGCTGCCACCAACCTGGTGGAAGTGGTGCGCCTCAAAGGACTGGCGATAAGCGCGGGAGTAGAAAGCATCCGCGCCCTCGCCGAAGAGTTCGCCATCCAGACCCCCGAAGCTCGCGCCATCCCCGAAGTGGTGCGTATGCGCCTCCAACGCAAACACAAAGACCTCCTCAAAGTCACCCCCCATCAGGTAAGGATAAACCGCACAAAAGCAGGCGCAAAGTGGCAGCACATGTTGGAAAGCGTCCTTGAGGAGATGGGAGAAGCGTAAAGCTAAAAGCTTACCAGCAATTCCAAACAGAGCGCGACAAAGTATGCCCACATTCTGTAACAGCCCCGTACTCGACCCCCATTTGCGTATTTTCCAGCCCAAAGATCTGCCATGTGCGCCTCTCAAACAGCTCAAATACGACTTCCTGCTCGCTCTTATCCACATACCCGATCCGCACTACCACTTGCGCCGGTACGTGCCAATCACTATAGAAACCCCCGGCTCGTACTAACACAGGCGTAAACGACGCAACTCTGCTTGTCGCCCCCGGTGGATAGGTGCCGTTTTGCTTGATCTGCCCATTCAAGTACTGGACAACAAAAGGCTCCGGTGCCTGGGCAATAAAGAGAGGACTCGGCCGCTGGCTTCGAGGGTCATAGCGGCAGCTGCCATTAACAATGTCGCACGGATACGCAGCCGCAACCAGCCCTACTACCAGGGCTAGTCCGCCCGCCACGAACACCGCAAAGAAAACCCACCTCCCACCCAAACGCTCTTTCATACCAACCCCCACGCCACCAGATAATACCAACTCCCGCTCCCGCCGCGCCAGCCGCCATCAGCCAGGCAACCATCCACATTCAGTACAACGTATAAAACTAACCCTGAGTAGCGTAGCCCTCCGCGCCCTATTACCCGCAAACAACCTATTGTCGAAATCCTGGCATCAATCCCCCTGAACCCATAAAATAGACCAAGCACCCTTTCTCTCCATCTACCACTACCTACTAACCCCTGGCTCGTATCTCCGCCGCAGGCGGGAAGCAGCTCGTAACTACATGCCCACTCCACCCATAGAGATAATCCGCTCGCCGAACCGCACCAAGACCGCTTCCGCACGCATGGTGGACGGCACACTTGTGGTGCGCCTTCCGGCAGGCATCAGCCCCGAAGAAGAAAAGAAGCTCATAGAGACCCTTCTCCTCAGGGTCCTGGGCAAAGTGCGCCGCGCTGCGGGCAACCTCCCCGACATCAAACGCCGCTCATCAGCCCTAAACACACAGTACTTCGGCGGCAAGCTGCGCATCAACAGCATAAAATGGGTCTCCAACCAGCAGAAACGCTACGGCTCATGCACCCCCGCTACCGGCACAATCCGCATCTCCGAGCGTGTAGCCGCTATGCCCCCCTGGGTCCTCGACTACATACTCGTACACGAGCTTGCCCACCTCATCGAAGCCAACCACGCCCCCGCCTTCTGGAAGCTCGTCTCGCGCTACCCACTCGCCGAGCGAGCGCGAGGCTACCTCATAGCCGTAGGTCTTGAAGGCGAGTCCGGCCCCGCAGAGGAAGACACCCAGGACAGCCCGGAGTGAGCGACACCACCCTTCCCATCCAGAATCTACCCGCCGAAGCCCTCCCAGAGGCTGCCATTGTCGCGCCGCGCTTCTTGCGTCGCGGAGCCGAGCCTGCTATCGTCACTCTCTTTTTCACCCTCCTCACTATCGTAATGACATGGCCCTGGGCCGCCAACCTCGCCCTGGCAGAGTACCCTGTCGTAGGCGACATCGCCCTCCAAATGACCGTCATGCGCTGGAACGTCCACGCCTTCTTCACCAACCCGCTCGGCCTCTTCGAAACCCCTTTCTTCTACCCCTATGCCCACTCGCTAGCCTACTCTGAGCCTCTGATCGGCCAAACAATCGTCGCCCTTCCCGCCCTCCTCCTCACTAATAACCCCGCCCTCGCCTACAATATCAACGTCCTACTTTCCTTCATCCTCACCGGCCTCTTCACCTACCTCCTTGTCCGCGACCTGACGGCCAACCGCCCAGCCGCCCTCCTGGCAGCCGTAGCCTTCGCCTTCTGCCCCTATCGCTTCATGCAAATAAGCCACCAGCACCTCCTCGCTACCCAATGGTTCCCCTTCACCCTTTGGGCCTTCAACCGCTGGCTAGGAGTTACCACATCGCCACAAACATCAGATAAGGCTCCCACATCCGCCACCCACCAATTCATAATTTCGCCCCCCTGGCTCGCCACAGCAGGCTTCATCGCCATGGGCCTCTCAAGCGTCTACTACACCTACTTCCTTGCGCTCACTATCGCCCTATACCTCCTCTGGTGGCTCACCTTTGGCCTCACCTCTCAGGAGCGCCGTACCATCAGATGGCTTCCCCTCCTCGCCCGCATGGGTATCGCTGCCTTGCTCGCTGCCATCTTCCTCCTGCCCGTGCTGATTCCTTACGCTCAGGCCAACAGCGATCTTGGCCTGAGCCGCACAATCTACGAGGTGCAAAACTGGTCGGCAGAATGGGGCTGGTATACTAACGTCACAGCCGACAACTGGCTCTATGGCCATATCCTCGCCCCCTCAATGGTCACAACATCGGGCGAGCGCCAGCTATTCTTCGGCATAGTACCATTCCTCCTTGCCCTCGTCGGCCTCGTGCGTGGCCGGGGACGCGCTCGCTTCTTCTATCTTGCCCTCGGCATCTTCGCCTTCGCCATGACCTTCGGCCTCAGCCGTAATCTCCCCGGCACCTCTTTCGACCTACCGCTGCCCTACGCCCTCTTCTACAACTGGCTCCCCGGCTTCAAGGCTCTGCGCGTTCCCATACGCTTCTCGGTCCTCGTTGACTTCTCGATATACGTCCTTGCAGGCTACGGCCTGGCACGCCTCCTCGCCTGGCGGCCCAGCCTACAACCAACCCGCAACCCACAGCACCTAGCAGCCGCCCTCCGCACCCTCGTAACTCTCTTGCTGATTGCCATCGTTCTCGCGGAGTTCGCCAACCCACTCGACGCCTCTCGCCGTAAGGACATAACCGCCCAACTCGCCACCGCCGAGCCTTACGGCTGGCTCGCAAAACCCGAGAACAGCGGCCCCCTCATCGAGCTACCCATGACCGCCGACCAGCCCGATGTCCTCTACATGCTCTACAACACACGCGACTGGCAGCCCCTCGTCAACGGCTGGAGCGGCTTTGTCCCACCGGGCACAGTCCGCCTCAAACAGGCTCTGGACACCTTCCCTGACCCCTTCACAATCACACTCTTGCAGGGCCTTGAGCTTCGCCATGTAGTGGTCCATCTCTCGAACTTTCCGCAGGAGACTCAGCCTGCCCTCAAAAAGCAACTGGACACCACCAAAGAGCTTACCCTCGCCTACCAGTCAGGCGAAGACTACGTCTACACCCTTGCCCCCAACCCCTGGCTGCGCCAGATCGCTGCCACCGTCGGCAGTAACACCCTCTGGGTAGGCGAAGCGCGCTACAACACCATGCCTTCCCTCGACATACTCGCCTACACCCTTCGCCTATGGGGAGTCAACCGCGACAAAATGGCGGGCAATATACAAATCGGCTATCAGCCCGCAGGTATCCTGCCCTTCGGCGCTCCCGCAGACTACGCTCTCGTCCCCAACCTTCAGGGCGCCTCCCGCCTCCCTTTCGGCTACGAAGATATGGAGCAAATCAGCGGCAACCCTGCCGTCCGCCTTCTGCGAAAACCTGCCACCCTCCTCGCAACCTACGACCTCAACCAACCCAACGCCCCCAAACTCGACCCAACCAACACGCGGCTCCAGGTAAGCCCGTCATCTATCTCTTTCAACTCTCAGCCCACAACCCCCAGCTCTCAACTCCCAACCCCTGCCCCCCGCTATGCCGACCTCCGTTTCGCCTCCTTCGCCCCAACCAATCTAACCTTGCGCGCAGGCAGCCAAACCACCACTCTCCGTATACC
>DAHVFG010000162.1:0-5089 GCA_027317125.1 Chloroflexota bacterium
GTCCTGCGCCCAGTCATCTTTGGTGTTGGTGTCGGGAACGGGCTTGCCGGTGATCTCATCCAGCTTGCGGTAGAAGATTTGCCCATCCTGGGTGAACCCTGGCTGGCCCGCTGGAATGTAATAGCGGAGCGCGGGTCCGCTCCAGCCTGGCGTAGAGACACTACCGGAGCCGTAGACAAGGGTATCCTGGTTGGCGCTGGCCGCGTCGAGCAGCTGCACAGCCCCGCCGTTGTCTGCGAAGGTGAAACCTGCTGAGGCGGAGGCTTGCGGAACGGAGGGATCGGAGTCTGTGCCATACTCAAAGTCGGGCTTGAAACCGAAGAAGCTGCGGAAGCTGGTGGCGCTATTGGCGATCCAGATTTTCTGGCCTGGGCCGATAGTGGTCGTTAATGGCAGAGTAATGCTGCCACCGTCCTGGTTGCCTATTTGCCAGCTCCCCACGGCAGCAAGTGTATCTGCGGTGTTGATGAGGCGCACCGCTTCGTCAGGCTGGACGCTACCTGCGGTGAGGCCATCCGCGTAAAGCATATATATGTAGATGCCTGTGGCCGAGGCACCGGGAGTAGGAGTAATGGTGGGCGTGCCGGTTGGCGCAGCCGCAGTGGGGGTGCTGGTCGCTGTGCTGGTAGGTGCGACGAAGGTGGGTGTGTCAGTATTAGCAGGGGATGTGCTTGTGGCTGTGACAACGCTGGTGGATGTGGCTGAGGCAACGGCAGTTGGCGTGCTGGTGGCAACTGTGGTTGGAGTGGAAGTTGGACCTACGCAAAGGTTGTAAGGCGTCGAGCTATTGCGTGGGTTCGGAGCAACAGCAGTAAAATCGGCCCCATTGTTGTCTGTGTCGGTGCATCCCGCGACCTTACGCATGTCACTGAGAGTATTGCTACCTGCGGGAGCAGGCGTTGCCCCTTCATAGTCGGAGGCGCCGCCGTAGCCGATGAGGTCAAGAATGTCAGGATCGCTCGCACAGCTACCACGCGTGAGGCCGCAGGTAAGGGCTGTATTGTTGTTCAGCAGGGCTACTTTGCCACCGCTTGTGGCGAGGTTGGCTGTTCCGGTGGCATCCGGGGCGGGCAAATCCACACCACATGGCACGCCACAGGCAACGCCGGCTGCTTCTTTCACCAGGAAGTACTGGCCTGGGGCGATGGAGCCTGAAATAGTAGTTACGTTCCAGGAGTTTCCCCCTGAGTTAGTATATTGAACCGACCAATTAGTCATGTTGATGGTAGTGGCGCCTCGGTTGAAGACTTCTATAAAGTCGTTCTTGTAAATTGCGCCTGTGTTGCCACCGCCGCCATAGACCTGGCCGATAACCAGCGAAGTTGAAGGGGTAAAGGGCAGGCCCAGCACAGGGGAGGCCAGCGCGCCAACGGTGCGGGGGAAGCCTGGATCGAGACTGAGGGCAGGAAGGATCATTGCTGCGATTAATGCGAGAGTTCCTATCAGTCGTGCGGGGCGAAAGGTCAGATAGCGCATCATTCAGTAAGCTCCTCTACTAAATTGTGGCGGAGTCGAACGGCAGCATCCCACATATGCAATCTACATATGCAGAGTAGCACAATGTGCGAGATTATATACTAAACTGTATGCAATTACAATAGGGCGTGGAAAAGAAAGTAACTGTTCAGAGTAGGGGTAGAACAAGGTTCAAGAGGTAGCTGTGCGCCCTCACCCTCCCTCACCCCATGCCCCTCTCCCACAAGGGGAGAGGGGCTTTACTTCTGGGGAGTGCGATGGGGGCGTGACACCCATTTAACCACGTTAGATGAAAGTGAGATGCGGCGCGGAGACAATCTTGTTCTCGGCACACTCCGCGTCTCTGTGGTGAGTATCCGTGGTTTGCTTTACCAAAGGGTGGGGGAATTTAAAGGACGAACCCCGGTGGCTTGGGCGGTCCACCGGGGTTATCCCAAAGGAGGAAAGTTCTTCTGTATAGAATAACGGACGGGAGGCCCAATCGCTTCACCCTCCCCAGCCCAATTTTCTGACGAATTCTTCAATGCCGAGGGGGAAGACCAAAATCGCCCACACTATGTACCACAAACCTGAGAATACTAGTGCCGTTGCGCTCAACCGCTTCTGGAAAACCATCGCCCCGAAGAGGATGGCAGCGGCCACAATGGCAAGCGCGGCCTGGGCAAAAGCCGGCACATACTGTGCGTTGATACGCCAGTCGGTGAAGACCATGCCGAATGATACAGGCAAGGTGCTCTGAAAGACCATCGCGCCGGTTATGTTGCCCAGCGCGAGTGTATCTTTTGAGCGCCGCACCCACAACACGCTGTTGAACTTCTCCGGCAACTCCGTTGCCAGGGGCACAACGATGAGCGAAAGTATAAGCGGCGTAACACCCAGAGAAGTAGCGACATCGCTTACGTACTGAACAAATAGGGTTGCCGCGCCAACGATCAGCGCTAATCCGAAGACTATTTGCACAATGACGATTGGAAGTGAGGGGTCAGGGTTCTTACGGGCGAAGTGCAGGGGTGATAGCTCTTCGGCCTCCTCTTCGTCAGCGGGGGCTTCGCTTGTGTCGGTGGCATGCTTGTAGACGTAGAAACCATAATAGCAAAGCAGCGCAATCGCGATTACGATCTTGATAGTTTCGTTGGCGATAAAACCGGCAGCCGCGGCCACTGCAAAAGCCAGGAGGAAAAAGCGTATGTCTCTGGAGAGGATCTTGCTGTCTACCCTCATTATCAGGTCGCGGCGGCCTTGCCTCGCGAAGATAAATACAGCCACGCCTGTGACGAACATAGCCACCGTTGCGAGCATGAAAGGCGCGCCTATGATAGCGCCTATACCAACGTCATTAGCGCGGCTTTCCCCGGAAGTCGCGCCGAAAACGACCGCCACTATCGGTATCAATGTTTCCGGCAGGGCGGTGCCGACCGCCGCGAAAATACTACCAAGCACACCCTCGTTGAGGTTCAGCTTTTTCCCAAGCCACTCTATACTGTTGGTGAAGACGTCGCACCCAAGAAGAATTATAATGAAGCCCAAAATGACCATTACCCACGAAAACCACACGCTAGCACTCTCCTCATCAAAATGGCGCGGTCGAGCCGCGCAGACAAGAGCAGTGTAACATGAAGTTCAACGTGCAGGCAACAACCCACGCTCAGGGATCAGGGGTTAGCGACCAGGGGTTGGTCACTAACCTTCGATTTCTGCTCTCTAACCATCGCTTCCTTTAGCGGTTGAGGCCACTGAGATGGTATCGAAGCCGTAGCGAGCGCGGATGGCGTCAAGGCTGGCGTTGAGACGGCGGTCACGGTCAGCGGCTGCAAGAGGTGGTGTGCTTTTATTTGCAGCCACGTCGGAAGGATCAGCCACTTTGATAAGCAGGCTCTCCGTGTGTACCAGCATCGCTGTGCCTACGCCGAGGAGCCTCACAACATCCCTGCCTGAGCCGAGGCCGGTGGTAGAGGCAGTTTTATCGAGTAATGTTGTGGCCGCCTTGTAGATCGCCTGGTCAGCGTCTGTGGGCGTGGGTAGTGTACACCTGCGGGTGATAAGGGTGCCGAAGCCTGCACTTTCGCTCCGGCGTTGCGGCTCGACAGGGAGGAGGCGCAGCTTGATATATATGCACCGCGCCGTGAAGCCTTCTTGCCGCAGCGACCAACCAACCTGGCCCGCAAGGACGCGCAACATGGACCGCAGAATAGAGATGTCCGAGCTGTCTTCGGCCAGCGTGGTCTCGCGGCTGATAGATTTGGGGCCGCCAGGAATCTGCACCGGGCTATCGTCAATCCCCATTGCGCGGTGCTGAAGCCCGGCGGCGTGATCGGCTCCAAAGATGGCTGCAAGGGAGTCGAATGGGGCTACTGCCAGTTGGCCTACCTGAGTGATGCCCAGGCGCTGCAAAGCCTCTCCGGTACGCGGGCCGATTCCCGGTATGGCACGCACAGGCAGCGGCGCTAGCGTTGCCGCTTCATTGCCGTGCGCGACGACTACCAACCCATCGGGCTTATCAAGATCAGAAGCGATCTTTGACACGAGCTTGCTTGAGCCGATACCCACAGAGGCGGTCAACCCTGTCTCTTCCTTGATTCGGTGCTTCAAGCGCGCCCCCGTAGCGCGCACAGGACCCTCCGATAATTCGCTACCTGTAAGATCAATATACGCCTCATCGAGCGACATAGGCTCGACTAGAGGGCTGAACTCGCCCCACACTCTCCTGAGATGAGCAGAGACTTCGCGGTAGCGCCCAAAGCGACCAGGCACCACAACTGCATCAGGAGACAAGGCAAGAGCCTGAGCGAGTGGCATTGCGGAGCGCACGCCAAATGCTCGCGCTTCATAGGAAGCCGAGGCCACTACTCCCCGTATGCCCTTGATGAAGCTGGAGGCGCGAGGCAGCTTGCTCCACTCCAGCGCCATTTCGCGCAGCTTCTCCATTGGCATAGGAGAATTGCCTACAATCACCGGACGGCCCATTATAGAGGGGTCGTCATGCTGCTCAATAGAAGCGAAGAAGGCATCCATATCGACGTGCGCGACCCACCGTCCCGTGGGCTGCGCCCACATCTGCGCCTGTCTGTACTCCACGGCACTGCCCATGCTCCTACCTCCATAGCTGCTCTTGAAGAGGAGGATAGCACAGAACATTAGTTCTGTCAAAAGTTTGCACAAGAGGTAACTGTTCAGAATTGGGGTGGAGCAACCTTCTTGGGGTATCTGTGGAGGCGTACCCTCACCTACCCTTACGTACCCTCACCCCATGCCCCTCTCCCTTCATGGGAGAGGGGCATGGGGTGAGGGTAGGTGAGGATACGCCCACAGACACGCTCCGAAGAGTACTCTACCCCTGACCTGAACATTTGCGCATAAGTCGCCTGAAACGTGATAAGTATGGTGTATCACCTAAGGAATCGAGGGTAAAAATGCTCTAGCTGCAATCTCCCACCTTCCATGAGCCTATTGCACCACAGCTATCTCTCTCGAAACGTTGTTCAGACGGCGAGCGCCATCCTCCTCGAGGATTACTGTATCTTCAATGCGCACGCCCAGCTTGCCCGGCAGATAGAGGCCCGGTTCCACGCTGAAGGCCATGTTGGGTTGCAGGAGGGTCTTGTTGCCCTCCACC
>DAHVFG010000163.1:0-5079 GCA_027317125.1 Chloroflexota bacterium
AGCATAAGCAGCGTGGTAGCACAGCGCCCGCAGCCAACGCAGGAGGAACCACAAGGTATGTGCCTGGACAAAGGCTATGACTTTGATGAAGTGCGCGCCACATTAGAGGAGTTCGGCTTTACCGCCCATATCAAGGCACGAGGAGAAGAAGCGAAGGAGTTGCGAGAAGAAGCGGGCAAGCGAGCGCGGCGGTGGGTGGGTATGAGCGAAGCGGGGGCGAGCGCACCCATTCGTGGCTGAACCGCTTTCGTCGGCTGCTTATCCGCTGGGACAAGAAGTCTGAGGACTACCCTGGCTTTCTGCATTTTGCCTGTGCCCTCATCGCTTTCCGCGCTGCCGGGTTATTCGGATAGGCTCTTAGTGCCGTGAGGCATAAGGTAACGGAGCGACCATAGTACCCAAAAGCTAACCCCACCTAAGTAGGATAGACAAGAGGAAAGGTCGCAGGGCTGCTCTGGATAGTAGGAGACTGGCTTGGATAAGCCGAAGGGGCTCATTACGAAAACAGAGGGTGTGGAGAGCCGGATGGATTGAAAGGTGCAAGTCCAGGTTCGGGGGCAAGAGGTTGGTGTTCTTGGTAACTCTAACAAGACCTGGCCTCTTACCCTACTAAGGAGCAGAAGCAAAAAAAGACTCGATGGCAGCCGCAACGTCGGCGGGCCGGGTCATGGCCGGCAGATGGCCCGAACCCTCCATCACAACGAGTTTGCTCCCCGGGATTAGCGAGGACACGTACTCTATCTTTGCCACATCGGCAAACACATCGAGCTCGCCATGAATAAGAAGCGTCGGTATCGCAAGCTTGGGAAGGCAGGCGGCAAAATCGACCTGGTCGGCGAACCTCATCTGCCAAAGGCGGTCGGCCGCCTCGGGCTCGGCACGCAGCAGGATGTCATGTCCCCAACGCCGGATATGCTCGACGTCCGGCTCGGGTGTGCATTGTTCGATGAACCATCGTAGGCGCTCGCTGTAGTTGCTACCGGGCCATGACTGAGACGGAAGGGAGGCACTTGGTGCGGGTGGGGGGTTCACACCAGGTAGCTGCACGCCTGCCGCACCATTCATAAGCACGAGCCCCTCAAACCGCTCGGGGTGCAGGAGCGCGGCGCGGAGCACGATTGAGGTCCCGGCGGAAAACCCACCGAGAACACATCGTTCGATGTCCAGCGCATCCATGACCCGGAAGATGTCGTCGCGCAGAGCATCGGCGCTGATCGCCCCCACTGGGACTTTCGTCTCGCCGGTTCCACGGTGGTCGTACGCAACAGTACGCCACTGCCGGCTCATGATCGCCAGGGTCGCAATCCAATCTTCGTTGTTGCCGATCCAGGCGCTATGAGCGAGAAAAGCCCGTGGACCGGCACCAAAGCTGAGCGTAAACACTCGATGGCCGTCAATGTCGAGAAACATCTACTTTGCCCCTTTCCACTGCTGGAAACATTTGATCGGCCCGGCTAGTCAACTACCCGGCTAGTCAACTACCCGGTTACACAGGCTTCCAGCGCTTTGCGGTCAGCGACTTCTCCGGCGGCAACCGACTTTGTATCTTGGCCTGCGCTGGCGAAAGGCAGGAGGAAGCGTTGTACTCCGATTTCCTGATATGCACCAATGAAATCGCGGAAGGCCTCGGCGGAAGTGAACGGACGTTCATCCGTCCACCCGACGAAATACGCTCGCTCGATAGCGGCCGGATCGCGGCCAATCTCCATGCAGTACTCATCGAGTAGCTTGCCCCGCTCCCGCACCCGTGCCAGCGACTCCTCGCCGGTGCCGCCGTGCACACCCAGCGTCATCCAGATGTCTGCGTATTTAGCCACAACACTCAGCGCTTTCTCGCCGTCTGCCGCGATTGCCAGGGGTGGTCGAGGCTGCCCGACCGGCACCGGCACGAACGGCGCTTCTTCAAGGTGGTAGTAATCGCCTGCGAAAGTCACTCGCTGCCCGGGCTCGCCGCGCTCGCGCAGCAGCCCGTCTACAATGTGAACAGCTTCGCGCAAGCGATCAATTCTGCGTGCCGGAGTAAGGAAAGGAATGCCGAGCCACTTGTGCTCCTGCTCATAATATCCGGGGCCCACTCCAAGGTCAACGCGACCGCCGGATATACAATCGACTGTGGCGGCTTGCTTGGCGAGCATGGCTGGGTGCCGAGTAGAGATGTTGGTCACCGACGTGCCTAGCCGGATGCGCGTCGTACGGCTCGCGAGCGCCGCCAGCGTAGACCAGGCTTCTAACGCGGGTGTGGCCGGGTTGCCGACCGCCGCGTAGTGATCCGCGATCCAACACGTGCCGAAGCCTAGCTTCTCCAGATACAACGCATCATCGAGCAGTTGCGGCCAGGGGATAGCCTGCCAGACGAAAACGTCGAGTCGCGCGCTGGTCGCGTCCAATATAAGCTCCTGAAGTTGATTGCACTGAGTATATTACTCGAGAGCCCACGTGTCAAGGGAGGTCTTTTTCGTAAGTGTTCAGAGTTGGGGTGGAGCGATCTTCTTGGGGTAACTGTGCGGGCATACCTACCCTCACCCCATGCCCCTCTCCCATGAAGGGAGAGGGGGCTTTATTGCTGGGGAGTATATCTCCCATGAAGGGAGAGAGGGCTTGGGGTGAGGGTGGGTGAGGGCAGGTGAGGATACTCCCGCACAGGCACTCCTTGAACTTTGTTATACCCCTATTCTTCTGAAAATAGGCTGCTGAGAGCCTATTTTCATTGCCGGTTGGTGGCCCGTAGGGTCATGAGGTATTCTGAACATTTATGGTGAATAATAAACGTTCTTATATTCGCCGCAGAGACGTGTGGGTGCAGTGTCAACAATAAGGGTTCTCTACGCATTGCGCGCCTCTGCGGTGCAATCACTTTTCGCAACGCATCGCCCGCGCTCCTATGCTATAATTAATATCACCATGCATCTGGCACTTAACGGCTACTTCTGGGGCCAACCTCATACCGGCTCAGGACAATATCTCAGGCATCTATGGGAGGCGCTTTCTCAACTTATCCCTTCGGAGGGTGCGCGCCCGGATACCCTTACAATCCTGTTGCCTTGCGGGGCTTCCAGTGCTGACGTGCCTACAGGTCCTCGTTCGCGGGTAATAGAGGGCGTTCCCATGCCGTTGCTCGGCGGCAGATCATCCAGCCTTGACAAGCTGTTGTGGGAAGGGCTGGGTGTGGCCCGTGCCGCACGCTCTGCCGGGGCACAGCTCCTGCATGTACCATACTTAACGGCTCCCATCGTAAAGAGCTGTGCTACTGTGGTCACTGCTCACGACATGATACCCTGGGTTGTGCCCGGCTACAGGGGTGGCTGGGCGGTGAGGCTCTACCTGGCAATTGCCGCAGCTTCGGTGAGACGATCTGACTTCGTCATCGCCGACTCCGAAGCCTCGCGGCGCGATCTGCTCAAGGTGCTCAAGATTTCGCCCCGAAGAGTACAGGCCATCTATCTCGGGGTTGACCCTCACCCAGTCTATACGGCAGACCAACTTCGAGAGGCACGCACCCGGCTTGGCTTGCCGGAACACTTTGCCTTCTACCTGGGCGGTTTTGACCGCCGCAAGAATGTGCCCCTGCTTCTGAGAGCATGGAGCCAGGCGCTTTCTTCCATGCGCGCAGCTATAGGCATAACGGCGCAAGAGCCTGTGCTTGCTATCGGGGGCGGCATCCCTGCGCCGGGGGGCGTTTTCCCCGATGTGCGTCGCGAAGCCGCCGCCCTCGGCTTCAGCGGCGAAGGCGGCCCCGTGCGATTTCTGGGGAGCATCAGTGAGGACGACAAAGCTCTGCTCATGTCCGCAGCCCGCATCTTCGTCTACCCCTCTTCATATGAAGGCTTTGGCCTTGACCCCCTTGAAGCGATGTCGGTCGGCTGCCCTGTAATCTCATCCTCCGGTGGCTCACTGCGGGAGGTAGTAGCCGATGGCGGGCTGCTGGTGCCACCGGGAGATAGAGCGGCCCTTGCGAGTGCAATTGTACAAGCCTGGGGGGATGACACGCTCCTCGCACAGCTTGGCAAGAGAGGGCAAGAAAGGGCGCGGCTCTTTACCTGGCAGAAAACGGCAAAGCAAACATGTGACGTCTACAATCTTGCCCTGGCAAGGAGAGCCGGAGCGAGAAGTAGCAAAGAACATGCTGTCGGGACGAGGCGTGTCGCGTGACGGTCAGCGCAGCCTCCTACAACAGGCCGCTACGTGTGATGTGGATATGGCACGCCGCTGTTGTGGCTGAGTACCAGAAGCCGCTGTCGGCGCTGGGTAACTACCCTGATCTCGATCTGACGCTGATTGTGCCGAAGCGTTGGCCTGAGCGTGGCGGGCAGATGGTATCCGCCGAAGACCCAGGCAATGTAAGTTATCGCCTGGTGAAAGCGCGCACACTCTTCACAGGCTTCTACTATATCTACTTCTTTCCCAGCTTGCTCTATCAGCTTTGGCGTTATCGCCCCGATATTATTTATTGCTACGAAGAGGCTCACACTTTTATGGCGGTGTTTGTGCTCACCTTGCGCAGACTGTTTCTGCCGGAGAGCCGGGTGCTTCTTTATGCCGCGCAAAATATAAAGAAGCGCTACCCACTCCCCTTTCGCCTTTTTGAGAGCTACTCATTCCGCCACACCGATGGCATACTAGCCTGTGGCACGCGCGTGGCCGAAACCCTGCGCTCGAAAGGGTACAGGCGGCTGTTGAAGGTGGTGGCACTGCCCACCGATAGCTGCGCCTTTTCTCCCGATCGGGAGAGGGGGCGGCAGGCTCGGCTCGACCTGGCGATCCCGCAAGATGCCCTGGTGATAGGTTATGCGGGAAAGCTAGTTGAAGAGAAGGGTTTGCGTACCTTCTGGTGGGCCTTCGCTCAACTGGCGTGTGAGCGCGGTGACATTCACCTGGCGTTGGCGGGCGGTGGACCTCTTATGCAGGAAATCCAGGTGTTAGCCTGCGAAGCCGGTCTGCAAGGGCAAGTTCATCTGCCGGGTGTGATCCACAACAGCGCTTTGCCTGCCTTCATCAATGCCCTCGATATCTTCGTCCTACCTTCCGAGACACGTCCCAACTGGCGAGAACAATTTGGCCGTGTGGCGGTTGAGGCTATGT
>DAHVFG010000164.1:0-5057 GCA_027317125.1 Chloroflexota bacterium
TGGACAACCGTCAGGGCGTGCCTGTGGGGGTGTATCCTCACCGCCCTCACCCGCCCTCACCCGCCCTCACCCGCCCTCACCCCCAACCCCCTCTTCCATGAAGGGAGAGGGGGCGTTACTCCTGCTGAGTGCACAGGGGATACCTCTGTAACCCCGTCAGGGGCCTACTTTCATTGTCGGTTGGTGGCCCGTAGGGTCATGAGTTATTCTGAACGCTTACGTGGCTCACAGTTGTTGCGGCACGCGCAAGTTGTGTGGTATAAGTAGGAGCAGGGCCTGAACCGGCATTCTCAGGTGCTTTCTGGCCAGAGGCAAGGACCCCTTCTTTGTAGTAGTGAGTGTTAATTGTGAGCGACTCTGAGCGGTACAAGATCGCAAAGACCCTACAGCGTGAAGCTACTTACGTGGCTCAACTTGCGGAGAAGAACTTCGCCGAAAATGCATCTGTGAACGCGAGCGTGCCTGCGTATACGATGGGGGCTTTCGGCGATATTCCCGGCCTTGAGGGGAGTGTGCACGGACCTGTTGATCGTGATGAAGTGCGTGCCATGATGCAGGACGGCTTCCGCAGGCTTGGTGGAGTAGTGGCTCTCAGTGTGCTGGTTGACGAGCCGGGTTTGATCGTGGACGATTTGCAGTGGCTGGCGAGGATTTTTAGCGCGCGCCAGATGGAAATCAGAGACCCCATGTGGTTTGACGATCTCCTTACTGCTTACGTAAAGGGGGCAGCCGCTGTGTTGCAGTCCGGTGATGTGCCGCTTGTTGCGGGTGTAGTTGAGCGTGCGATGGCTGCCCTCACAGAGCCTGTGTGTTAGAAGACCTTTGCTGGGAAGTAACTTTGGGGTAGAGAGCCGAAGTTGCTCGAATTGCCCTGAAACGATGGATTCACTCCTCACCGATCTCAGCGCTGCACTCACTCCTGCGCGGGCGCTTGAGCTTAAGTCCCTTATTACCGCGCACGCTGTCGAGCTTGGCTTCGATTTAGTGCGCTTTACTTCGGCTGCTCCTTTCCCTGAGACCCAGCGCGTCCTGGAGGAGCGTATCGACCAGGGTCTCCTCTCTGGGTTGCCCTGGTTCACGAAGGAGAGGGCAAGCGTCGCGGGCGACCCCACTAACTTGATGCCCGCTGTGCAGACCATAGTGTCGCTTGGCATCAGCTACTTGAATGATGAAGCTGTAGTGTCTTCGACGCCGGGCGTGCCCAGGGGCCGGGTTGCCCGCTATGCGTGGGGAGTTGACTACCACGAGGTTTTCAAAGAGAAGCTCTGGGCGCTGCACGCTTATACGCAGGAGCTGCTTGGCCGCGAGATCGAGGCGCGTGCGCTGGTAGACACGGCACGCATTGTGGACAGGGCGGTAGCGCAGCGGGCGGGTCTTGGCTGGTACGGCAAAAACACAAACTTGCTCAATCATGAGCGGGGTTCATGGCTGCTCCTGGGCGAGCTACTACTCGACATAAAGCTGCCGATTGATGCGCCTGTAAGGACAAATTGTGGGTCATGCGAGCGCTGCATGCCTGCTTGCCCAACAGGTGCGCTCATAGCTCCTGGCGTGCTGGACAACAATCGCTGCATCTCTTACCTCACTATTGAGCTGCGCGGGCCAATCCCGCGTGAGATGCGCCCTTTGATAGGCGAGTGGATCTTTGGTTGCGATATTTGCCAGGAAGTCTGCCCCGTGAACCGCAAAGCGATACCGGGCAACCATCCTGAGTTTGCGCCCGCCGCAGGGATCGGTTCCAGCCCTTCGCTAATCGCTTTACTCGACATAACAGAGGAGGAGTTTCGCGAGCGGTTTCGGCACAGTCCGGTGAAGCGCGCGAAGAGGGAGGGTCTGCTCCGCAATGTGGCTGTTGCCCTGGGGAACATTGGCGATCCTGGCTCGTTAGCAGCGCTGATACGTGCGCTCAACTCCGACCTTACTCTGGTGCGCGGCCACGTCGCCTGGGCGCTGGGGCGTATCGGGGGCCCGGAAGCCGAGGCTGCGCTTCGGCTGAGAGGTCAGACGGAAGATGATAGGTGGGTGAGAGATGAGATAGAGGCGGCACTTGGGACCCGCGAAAAGTGAAGACGGAGTTGTTTGATCCTGGCAAAGAGGAGAGCAGGTCCAACAAATCGGGCACTTTCCAATTTGAGCTTCAGGCTTTCGTAGAGACTGAGGTGGGCACGGCCCGGGCCGGAGTTTTCACCACGCCTCATGGGAGGATAGAGACACCTGTTTTCATGCCTGTGGGCACTCAGGCAAGCGTCAAATCGGTTTCTCCTGATGACCTGTGTGAGCTACACGCGCAGATTATCCTCTCCAATACTTACCATCTTTATTTGCGTCCAGGAGCAGAGCTTATCGAAAAGTTTGGTGGATTGCACGGTTTTATGAGGTGGGACCGCCCCATCCTCACTGATAGCGGTGGCTATCAGGTTTTTAGCCTGGCTCACAACCGCAAGATTGACGATGATGGGGTAACTTTTAAGTCACAGATTGACGGCTCGACGCACCGCTTCACCCCTGAGATGGTGGTGCGCGTTGAGGAGCAGCTTGGTGCGGATATTATCATGGCCCTGGACGAATGCACGCCTTACCCATCTTCGCATGAGTACAACAGCCGCGCTATCGCCCGCACGCACGCCTGGGCTGAGCGCTGTTTGCGGGCGCATAGCCGAGACGACCAGGCTTTGTTTGCAATCGTTCAAGGTAGCACCTGCGGCGACTTGCGAAGGGAGAGCGCCGAGAGGCTTACAGAGTTGCCTTTTCCTGGCTACGCCATAGGGGGCTTGAGTGTGGGGGAGCCTAAAGAGGAGATGCACCGTATTCTTGAGACAACTACGCCCCTTTTGCCGATAGACAAGCCTCGATACCTGATGGGCGTAGGCTCACCGGAGGACCTGGTGGAGTGCGTGGCTCGCGGGGTAGATATGTTCGATTGTGTGCTGCCAACACGAGTTGCTCGCAATGGCGCATTGCTCACCCGCAACGGCAGGTTGGCGATAAAGAGTTCAAGATATGCTCTTTCTCAGGAGCCGGTCGAGCCGGATTGCGATTGCTATACCTGCCGCCATTTTACTCTCGGCTACTTGCACCATCTTTACAGAGCCAAAGAACTGCTGGTTTACCGCCTCAACAGCATTCACAATCTACGCTTCCTCACCCGTATGGCCGAGGAGATGCGCGCCGCCATTATAGAGGGCACCTTCTCACAGTATCGCTCCCATTTTCTGGCTCGGTACCAGGTTTCGGACCGAGCAGCCGCTGTAAAGCAGCGCGAGGTTTGGCTTCAGGCGCACGGTAGGAAGGGGGCTTCGTGAAAGGTGAAAGGCGGGGGCACGGGTGGTGAGTGGAGGTTATTGCATAGTGCGCAAGATGAGATTAGAGGTACTCGATCTAAAATCCCCCACGTATCGCATTTCAGGCTTCACGCGCCACTTCTGCCAGGAGCGCCTCCTCCTGGCCTGGTAAGACTGTTCTGGGGTCGAGCAGTAAAACGCCATGTTCAATACGGGCGATTACGTGGGTAGGGGTGCGCCGGAGCGTGGCTGCTAATCGCCCTGCGCGACTTTCAGCATCTGCCGGGCTGTTATCTTGTCCGGGTGTTATGGCGACCAGCCATGTAGGAAGCGTTTCGCCGGGCAATGAGCCGCCTCCTATTGCCGATTGGCCTGCTACCACTTTGCACGCCACGCCCACCTGGTTCAGCCGTTGCACCCATTCCTCGGCGGTTCGACGTAAAGTCTCCTCCGGCATGGAGATCATTCGCCAGACCGGTACTTCTTGCTCTGCTTCGCCTTTTAGATAATGCAAGAGTGTGGCTTGCAGCCCAGCCAGCGTTAGCTTATCAACGCGCAGGGCGCGGAGTAGCGGGTGCTTCTTTAGACGCGTAATCGTGGAGGCGCGCCCCGCGATTACGCCACATTGAGGGCCACCCAGCAGCTTATCCCCGCTGAACAAAACCAGGTCCACGCCCGCTTTTATGCTTGCTTGCACCATTGGCTCCGCTTTGAGGCCATAGCGAGTTGTATCGAGGAGCGCTCCACTTCCCACGTCGTCTACCATCAGCAGAGCGCGCTTGTGCGCCAGACCTGTAAGCTCTTCAACATCAGGCTCTGTGGTGAAGCCTATGATCCGGAAGTTGCTGGCATGGACACGGATGATTATCGCCGTTTCCTGGGTGATTGCCTCTTCGTAGTCGCGCAGGTATGTGCGATTGGTGGTGCCAACTTCGATAAGCCGCGCACCACTCTGGCGCATTACGTCGGGGATGCGAAAGCCGCCACCTATCTCCACAGACTGGCCTCTGGCGAGTATGACCTCCTTGCCCTGGGCGAAGCCCGCCAGCACAAGCACCAGTGCGGCAGCGTTGTTGTTTACTACAACGGCATCTTCGCAGCCTGTTAGCTGGCGCAGTATTGCCACAGCGTGTGAGTAGCGGGACGCGCGTTCTCCTTCCGCCAGGTTGTATTCAAGGTTGTTGTATGCCGAGGCTTCCTCTATCGCAGCGGAGGCGCTTTGACTGAGCGGGGCGCGGCCCAGGTTAGTGTGTAGCACGACGCCTGTGGCATTTATGACAGGGTGCAGGCTTGTAGAGACCATCGCCAGAGAGCGGGTTACAGCACGTCGCGCTATTTCCTCAACGCCAGGTGCTTCATCGCCGTTCTGCCTCAGGCGATCTCGTAAATCGTTCAATTCATCACGCACTGCTTCTGTTATCAAGTCACGGGGTAGAGCTATGCGCACCGGGTCGAGCGCCGGTTGCCCAAGCACCTTGTCTACCGAAGGTATTCTCCTGAGGCTGTTGTTCTTGCCTGTCTGCTGGACGCCATGCTTTTCGCTCATGGGGATATTGTATCACTTAGCTCCTCTAAAATGAACATAGCGTAGTTGTGCCATCCAAAAGAAAAGCCCCTCTAATTGCAGAGGGGCTAGCGAGCCAGGCTTTGTTCGCGGGCAGTTATGGGGTGACTGTGGCAGTGCCGTACATACCTGTGCCAGGCCCTCCATGATACTGGCAGTGGTAGCCGTATGTGCCGGGCACAGTAAAGGTGTACTGGAACGTCTGCCCTACC
>DAHVFG010000165.1:0-5014 GCA_027317125.1 Chloroflexota bacterium
GCCAGGAAGTTATCAAGGGCAGCCACCCTGGCGATCGCTACGTTAGATACGGGCGCAACATAGGCCCTTTCAAGAGAAAGTCGGGGGGCGTTCTGGCCGCTTCTCTCGCGACTGAGCAGCCGAGAAGCCGATTCGGGCGCGCCTTTAACCGCGTCAAGCAGGTGATGATTGGGCGGCCTCTCAGCACCGAGCAGTCTATCCACGAGCGCCTGACCAACGTCAAAGCGCTGGCTGTGCTGTCGTCAGATGCTCTCTCCTCTGTCGCATACGCAACCGAAGAGATACTGCGCATCTTGATTGTTGCGGGAGTCGGCGCTTTCTCCCTTGCGCTGCCCCTTGGGGCGGGCATTATCGCTCTGTTGGCGATAGTAGTTACCTCGTACCGCCAGACAATTGCCGCTTATCCACGCGGCGGCGGCTCATATATAGTCGCTAAAGATAACCTTGGCACTTTGCCGGGGCTTGCTGCCGCCGCGTCAATTCTTATCGGTTACACCCTGACGGTGGCAGTGAGCATCTCAGCTGGCGTGGCCGCGCTTTACTCCCTCTTCCCAGCTATCGAGCCATATAAAGTGGAGCTGTGCGTCGTGCTGGTCGTGTTGATTACGATAGCGAATCTCAGGGGGTTGCGTGAGGCGGGCAATATATTCGCGGTGCCCACGTACCTCTTTATCGCGGGGATGCTGGTACTGGTGGTCTTTGGTCTTATGAGAGTCTTCCTCGGCGTGGGCGGCCCAATTCAGTATGTGCCCCCAACCGGCACCCTGGCGCTTGGCACCGAGGGAGTGACCATTCTTCTGCTACTGAGGGCCTTTACTCAGGGTTCCGCCGCACTTACTGGAGTGGAGGCTATAGCGGATGGCGTGCCCGCCTTCAAAGCGCCGGAGGCCAGGAACGCTCGTACAACGCTGCTCTGGATGGGCGGGCTTTCGATAGTGATGTTCGGTGGGATTACTTATCTAGCTACTCACCTTCAGATCAAGCCAAGTGATGCGGAGACTGTGGTGTCGCAGATAGCCCGCTCGGTTTTCCCGCCTATCTTTGGCTTGAACCCGCTGTGGTACTTTATCCAGGTTGTCACGGCGCTTATCCTTGTGCTTGCCGCTAACACTGCTTTCTCCGACTTTCCACGCCTCTCTTATTTCCTGGCGCGAGATAAATTCATGCCTCACCAGTATGCATTCCGGGGAGATCGCCTCGCCTACTCCTTTGGTATTGTCACGCTTGCGGTGCTGGCTTCAGTGCTGATCATCGGCTTTAACGGCGATACCACCGCGCTTATTCCCCTTTACGCAATTGGGGTTTTCAGTGCATTCACCTTTTCGCAGGGCGGCATGGTGGCACGCTGGTGGCGCACGCGGACGTCCGGCTGGCAGCGAAACCTGGCTGTAAACCTGCTGGGTGCGCTCACTACCTTTGGCGTCTTTGTCGTATCTTCGGTAACAAAGTTTCAGTATGGCACCTGGATTGTGCTCTTGCTCATCCCGCTCATTATGGCTATGTTTCTGGCTATTAACCGGCATTACCGCCGGGTAGAGAGTGAAGTTGCCACTCTGACGCCGCTCCACGTCGCGAGCTACAAGCACAAATTCATAGTGCCTATCGCAGACCTGAGCGCGATGGCTCGAAGGGCGCTGGCATATGCAGGGTCTCTGCACGCTGACGTCATCGCGGTGCATGTGGCGGGCGATGACGACCCGAACGAAGTTGACCGCTTCGTCGAGGAATGGCGAAAAAGCGCATTTTATGGAGAGATGCAGTTGGTGATACTGGAATCGACCACCTACGACCTTGTGAATCCGCTTCTCAGATACATCGATAGGCTCGACCGGGAAGCCGATGATGACACGATGACTATCGTGCTGCCGGAGTTTATCCCTCGTAACCTGGGGGAATATTTGCTCCACAACCAGACGGCGTTGCGCCTCAAGCTGGCATTGCTCCGCCGCTCAAACACGGTCGTGGCAAATGTACCCTACACATTGGGTGGGAGCCGGGGGCGGAGCCGTGCCGCCGACAGGTTGGCTGTTGCTCAGAGGCTGTGGGTGCCTGTGGCTGCGTTGCTGGCGCTGCTGTTGTTGATTTATAACTTGTTCTTAAGTTGAGCGCTCTTCATTACTCAGCCAACCCGCGGTCCCACGACCGATGATGGGACCACAGAGGCGCAAAGTGGGCAAAGCTTCTGTAGGATTGACGGCGCAGAAGGTATAAAGGCAGTAGTCGGCCGTTCGCCGCGCCTGGAGAGGCTTTATCCAGGGCAGGAAGCCAGGAATAGAGGCACTGAGAAGGAACCGTGCGCTGACAACTAAACCTGAAATTACAAAGCCTCTCCTGCGGGGGTGGTTCCATGCTGTAGCATCTGTGGCCGCCGTCATGCTAACGGTGGCGCTCTGCTGGATGAGCTATGGCGATTGGCCGAAGTTGCTCTCCATGTTGGTCTTCGGCCTCAGCATGATCGAGCTATACACTGTGAGCGCTATCTATCATATGGGTTCATGGAGAGAGAAGCCCCGTCGTGTGTTGCGTGTGCTGGATCACTCGAACATTTATGTGGTGATAGCGGGAACCTACACTCCAATCTGTGTGAATGTGTTGACAGGGCCTATGCGTACCCTGTTGCTTACCGCTATATGGGCGCTGGCGCTTGGGGGTATTGGCCTTTCCATTTCATCGTACGGGGTTGCTAAGCTCCGGGTGCGGATACCGCGCTGGGCAAGCACAGTTCTTTACATTGGCATGGGCTGGGTCTCCATCCTTGCGTTTCCTGCGCTTGTCTCAGCGCTGCCGTGGGTCGCGGTGGCTCTGCTACTCTTCGGAGGTCTCCTCAACACTGTAGGAGCGATTGTCTACGCCAAGCGGTGGCCCAACCCTTTTCCAAGCGTGCTGGGCTTTCACGAGATCTTCCATCTTTTTGTGGTCGCAGGCGGGGCTGTTTTTGCGGTTGTTACCTGGGTTTGGGTGCTGCCTTTTACTAGGGCGTAGCTGCTCTTTCCTTTGTGGGGCTGTCGAGTGTAGATTCCTGTAGGTGATCTATTTATTTCCCACCAACGTCGGGTCAGGCTTCGGCGGGCGCTGCTATGCCGGAGGTGAGCAAAATGCTGTTGTGCCAGGGGTCTTCGATAACAATGCCACCCTCCTCCTCACGGTAGGGTACTCCCGCCGCGTTGAGCCGCGCCAGTACGGGCGCGAGCGCATCCACATCAGGCAGATGGACAGTAAAGTAGCGCAAACCTGCACTACCCTCCGGTGCAGGACGTCCGCCGCGACTCTGCCATGTGTTCAGGCCCAGGTGATGGTGGTAGCCGCCTGCGCTCACAAATAGGGCGCCCATCCTCTCCCAGTCGAAGATAACATCGAAGCCAAGCACACCATGATAGAAGTCACGTGCCTGGGGGATGTCTGCGACTTGCAGGTGCATGTGCCCCAGGCGGGTACCGGCAGGCAATCCATTCCAGGGTCGCAGGTCGGCCTGAGCCTCGGCGAGTAGAGCATGGAGGTCTAACGGATCTGTGGCCATCTGTAGCTGCCCATTGCGCTGCGGCCATTCATCTCGTGGGCGATCCCGGTATATCTCTATGCCATTGCTATCGGGGTCAGAGAGATAAAGCGCCTCGCTGACCAGGTGGTCCGAAGCGCCGCTAAGTGGGTAGCCACTTTCAACCAGGTGTAGCAGCGCCCGTGCCAGGTCGGCACGTGTGGGCAGCAGTATCGCAAAATGGTAAAGGCCGGTGGCGTTTGGCGGCGCGGGCTGCGCCCCTTGTTGCTCGTGCAGTACGAGTAGCGGCGTGGTGGCCGCGCCGAGAATAGCATACCCTGTAGCTTCTTGCAGCAGCGAGAAACCGAGCACCTGCTGATAAAAGGCCAGGGAGCGTGCCAGGTCGGACACAGTAAGCGCCAATCTGCCAATGGCGGTGTTGGGGTGTAGCGGCGTATCGGCACGCACGGTGTTCGGTACATTTACATTTGTTGTGTCCATAATTATTTTCCTTGTCTTTAGATTGTGTTCAGAGCAAGCGACCTTGCCCGGCTTATATTTATCATCACACCCAACAATCGGCGAAGGACGACCAACGTCCACATAACCTCTGCTCCTGTATCTCATACGGTATAAATCCTATAAAATCTCCATCTTCTCTGTGGCTCGTCCGTTGTCTGCCGTTCACTATGGAGGTGAGTTATCATCTCATGTTACGCATCCTGTGTCAAGTTCAAAAGAACTACGACCGGTACTATGCCAGCATCTTAGATTCTCCACTGCCATCAGAATTAGAAGTGTGTACCGGATTTTGGTGCGAAACTCCGTCAGTGGCCTCCAGCTTGAGACGAGTAATGCAATAGAGGAGAGACCGATGACACAGGGCGTACACACCCTGTGCGCCCTGTGTCACAGAGGAAGGTGACAGAGAATAGACAAGGGCAGGTGGCGTTGCGTGGCACTTCTAAGGTGCATAGTAGCTGCGGTAGCGGAAATCACCGAGGAGGGAAAGAAGGACGTCGTAGGGGGATTGGTTCTCCGGGTGCAACTCGAAGACAGCACGCTCGAAGTACTGCACCAGGTACGGCTTACCATTGAGGCTGCTCGTTTCTACGAATTCGTTGGAAATGGGGTAGCCCTGCTGTTGAAGCCCGCCATGGGCTTGCCAGTAGTCGAGAAACTTACCGCCGAGGCGAGCACCTGTCTCCGGGAAGAGCACGGAGCCAGGGCTTGTATTAGCGTTCTGTTGGGGTGCGCCGCCCGGGTACTTTTTTCGGTACTCGAAGCTGCCTAGCTGAGAGAGGAGCACATTATAGGGAGGTTGGTTCTCAGGGTGGTACTCGAAGACAGCACGCTCGAAGTACTGCACTGTGTATGTTTTACCATCCAGGTCGCTCTTTTCCTGCATCAGCTCAGAAATAGGGTAGCCTTGCTGTTGAAGACCGTTATGCGCATTCCAATAATCAAGGAAAATGCCTGAAACTGTTTTGCCCGTCTCAGGGAAGGTCAAGCTGTTGTCGCCTGGCAACGAGAGAGATG
>DAHVFG010000166.1:0-5008 GCA_027317125.1 Chloroflexota bacterium
GTGGTGATCAATAATGCTAACAACATCCAAGCCTCGCCTTCTATAGTGATCATCGCCAACAATGGCCCTGGTTGCCTGGTGCGAGGGTTATACTTCCTTTTCATCGGTTGGTGGGCTACTTTCTTCTGGATAAACCTTGCATGGCTCTTCAATGCGCTGATCATCGGCCTGCCGCTGGGCCTTACAATGCTTAACAGGGTGCCACAGGTGATGACGCTAAGCCCAGGCTCGAAGCGGTTATCCGTGCAGCAAATAGGAAATGTGACATTGATTAACACATCTGTCCCACAAGTTGCTATGCCTGTACGCATCATCTACTTTATATTTCTCGGTTGGTGGCTCAGCTTTCTGTGGACATACATGGCCTACATACTGGCGCTCACAATCATCGGCTTACCTCTTAGTTTCGCCATGTTCCATGTAATTGGCTTTGTTACGACATTGCGGAGAAACTAGGAGCGGTGCGCCACCTGAACAAGGCGCTGCCTTGCCCAATCTATAGACCTTCTCTCCACCACTAAGCTGAACTTGTAAGTGTTCAGAGTAGGGGTAGAACAATGCGCAAGAGGCATCCTGCGCGGGTGCGGTGCGCCCTCACCCCATGCCCCTCTCCCATGAAGGGAGAGGGGGCTTGCTTCCTGGTGAGTATCAGGGGACAACCCTGCAACCCCGTCAGAGGCAAGGCCTCTGCACCCCTAATCTGAACGCTTACCTGAACTTTAGGTTTTCCCCAACCTCCCCGCCCCATGTTATAATAGTCGCGCACCCAAACATAGGTTCTAATGAGGGCAGCTTCGCCCAGGGGATCAAGGTACGCAGCTATGTCAACAACCTCAGCAAAGAAGCCAGGTAAGGCGTCAGGGCCAACGTGGTCTAAAGTAGGGGACAGCAGTGGAGTCGGGCGCAACTCTGCCTCTAAATCTCCGCAGGCGCGGAGTGGCGGCGCGAGCGGCGTTAAGGCAAAAGCCTCCACCGCCAAAAAGCCTTCTACAAAAGGAGCGCCGCGCCATGTATCCAAAAGCCCATCCATCGAGATACCCGCTCACGTGCGACGCGAGATGGTAGCTGTAGTCATGCTGGCGGCAGCAGCACTGCTCGTGCTTGGGCTGGTCACATGGAGCAGCGGCAGCAAAGGGATCGTGGGGATAGCCGGAGGGTTGATCGCGCAGTTGTTCGGTGTAGCCGCCTGGCTGGTGCCTATTGCCCTGGCTACGGGCGCAGCGGCGCTCCTATTCGGCGCTAAGTCCGACGCCCGATGGCTTTCTCCTGCCGTGCCTTTTGGCCTCTTTCTGCTGCTGGTGGGCGCGATGGGCTTCCTCCACCTCTTTACCGTCGGGCAGGTCGCCGCCGACGCGGGGCAGGGTGGCGGCTACGTGGGCCTCGCAATATCAACCTTCCTTTCTGATTACCTGACCAAAGCAGGCGCGGGCGTGGTGCTATTTGCCCTTGCAGTGCTCGGCTTCATGCTCAGTTTCAGCCTGTCGCTGGCGCAGGTAGTGCGCGGCGTAGGCAAGCCTACCTTAGCCGCCGGACGGCTGGCAGGTAGCGCATTAGCCGAGGCAAGCACCGAGGTATCTCGCATCATACAGGTGCAGCAAAGTAAGTCCACACTGGCGAGATCGGGTAAGGACGGCTCCGGTTCGGTGCGCATCAACGGACATGACGTCCTTGCCGATACCACCACCCTGCCTACCTTCGACATCAGCGGCGCTACTATAGATCCGCCCGCTGATCTCCTATCGCATGCCGCTCCGACCTCTGTCGTGAAGTTGCTCGGCGACACAGCCGAGGAGACGGATAAAGACGCAGCCAAAGCTGAAGCAGTAATAAACAAGCCTAAAGCCGACAAGAAGTCACCCTCCGAGATGCCTATCGATCTTCAACCTCCTACCCCATCACCTCTCGGTTATCTGTGGAAGTTGCCACCTGTCACCCTTCTCGAAGCCACAGGCGAGCAGAAGGTTAGTCCTGCGGACATCAAAGGCAAAATAAAGGTGATCGAAGAGGCTCTGCACTCGTTCAACGTAGAGGCTACGGTGCGGGAGGTAAACACAGGCCCGGCGGTCACGCAGTTCGCGATAGAGCCGGGGGTGGGCGTGCGCGTCAGCCGCATAACTGCTCTCGACAGAGATCTCGCGCTCGCCCTTGCCGCACCCGATATACGCATTGAGGCTCCTATTCCTGGGCAGTCGCGCATTGGCATCGAGGTGCCCAACGCGTCGTTGCAGGTAGTTGGATTGCGCGACATCATAGAGAGCGATAACTTCCGCAACAGCAAAGGCCGCCTCAAGATTTCGATGGGGCGCGACACGCACGGCCAGCCTGTGGTCACCGACCTGGCAAAGCTGCCGCATATCCTCGTTGCTGGGGCGACAGGAAGCGGCAAGTCCGTCTTTCTCAACTCGATGGTGATAGGCTTCCTCTTGCAGTTTACCCCCGACGACCTGCGTATGCTGATGATTGACCCTAAGCGGGTAGAACTTACGGGCTTCAACGGCATCCCCCATCTGTTGCGTCCTGTAGTTACAGATGTGAGGATGGAGAAAGACCCCCAGATCAAAGCGCGCAACAAAGAGGGCACCCAGAACGACCGTGACCGCCCTCTCACCGCGGTTGAGGCGCTCAAGTGGGCGCTGTGGGAGATGGAGCGGCGGTACAAGCACTTCGCCAGGGGGCAGCGGGGCAAGGACGGTATCAGTAAAGTCTTTCGTAACATCGAGCAGTATCGCCTCTTCATGAAAGAGAACCCAGAGATGGAGATGGAACATCTGCCTTATATCGTCATTATCATAGATGAGCTGGCCGACCTGATGCTTACCGCGCCTGAGGAGGTGGAGACCTCCCTCTGCCGCCTGGCGCAGCTTGCGCGCGCCACCGGTATACATCTTGTGGTGGCTACGCAACGGCCCTCGGTGGACGTGGTTACGGGCCTCATCAAGGCTAACTTCCCTGCGCGTGCCGCATTCGCGGTTACATCCCAGGTGGATAGCAAGGTCATACTGGACGGCAGCGGTGCGGAGAAGCTGCTGGGGCGTGGCGACATGCTCTACACAGCCTCCGACGAGAGCAAGCCTGTGCGTATCCAGGGCACCTTTGTCTCGGATAACGAAGCCGACAAGGTAGTGAATATGTGGCGCAAGCAGATGCCTTCTGCTGAGGAGGTGGCGGACAACGGCATGGAGCCGGCTGTGCAGCCTATGCCTATGCCCGACTGGCTCGGCACGGGCAACGCGGACGAGGAGAGCGAATTGCTGGAGCAAGCTATCGAGCAGGTGAAGCGTACAAGTTATGTTTCTGTCTCTATGCTCCAGCGCAAGCTGCGTATCGGCTACAACCGCGCCGCCCGCCTAGTGGAACAAATGGAAGAGCTTGGCCTGATAGCCCCAGCTAACGCAGAGAACCGGGGTAAGCCCCGCGAAGTGCTGCTAGGCGCGCCCGACAGCAGAGGCATTGAGACACGCATGGACCATGCAGAGGATGAGGCAGTCTAGCGCTCTTCGTGCCATGATTGGCATCTCGCATTTCGTTATCGTTGCAAGTGCAGGATTGGAGAAACCCTGATTGCCACGTCTAGTATGCTACTAGGGAAGGACCCCTCCCCAACCCCTATCCACAGGTGGGGAGGTGCTCTTATTCTCTAAAACAAAGACAGAACAGCAACTTTGGGTTGCTGTTCTGTCTTTGTTTCCATCTAATCTAATTCCCCGTCCTTGTGGAAAGGCGGCCAGGAGGATGGGTCTTTCATTACCGCAATGTGAAGGATGGTTGAACCCGCTGCATGACCTTGTCCAGCACTGGCCTTTCACCTGGCGGACTGCCTGGCCTTACACACCATGGAGACGCATAGCTGCTGTAGCAACGCTGCGCGGGACTCATGCCCTGGCTGTGCTATAATCATCTGGAATGGGCGGATTGATCGTACAACTGGTGTCGTGGGCTACGGATGTTATAGCTACAGTGGGCTATCCTGGTGTGGCTTTTCTGATCGCCCTTGAGTCGGTTTTTCCTCCTATCCCCTCCGAAGTGATACTTCCCCTTGCCGGCAGCCTCAGCGCGAGTGGCAAGTTCAACATCTATGCAATGCTGCTAGCTGCCACCATAGGCTCTACCGTAGGGGCAAGCATTCTCTACGGCATAGGCAGGCGGGGCGGTGAGGCGCGGATAGGCGATTGGCTCGACCGCTATGGCAAGTGGCTCCTTCTCTCCCGTGAGGACCTCGACCGTTCCCGCATCTGGTTTGCCTTGCATGGCAATAGCGCTGTGCTGGTGGCTCGTGTAATACCCGGCATGCGCTCGATAGTATCAGTGCCCGCAGGCCTGGCGAGGATGCCGTACAGCCGTTTCGTGCTCTTCACAGCTATAGGTAGCACTCTTTGGGACGGTGCGCTCCTCTTCGCGGGCTATTTCCTGGGCGACAACTGGAAAAAAGTAGAAGGTTGGCTCTCCCCCTTGGGCCCAGTTGTTTACGGCTTTATCGCCCTGCTGCTAGTAATCTTTGTAGTCAGAAGGCTGAAGGCCAGAGGATTAGGGAGCAGGGGTTAGTAGCTGACCCCTGCTCCCTAGTAACTGTTCAGAGTAGGGGTGGAGGGGCATAGCCCCCTTGCACTCCCCAGCAATAAAGCCCCCTCTCCCATGAAGGGAGAGGGGCATGGGGTGAGGGCGGGTGAGGGCAGATGGCGCAACACACGCACAGATACGCCAAGAAGATTGCTCCACCCTAACTCTGAACCCTTACGCTCCCTAATCCTTATTGCGCGGCATCAAGCCTTGTGTTATCTTATCAGTAATTCGGGCATGAGCGACGTGAGGATGGAGGTAGAGATATGATGAGCGAAATGATCAGGGCTATTTACGATAGCGCGGGGATGGATTGGCAAACCGCTGAGAAGGTGGCATACACAATGCTAACTTATATGGAGCGTAAGATGCCGCCGGAGGATTACGCCAGCGTCAAGCGATATCTGCTTGGTGACGTGGCCTATACGCTGCCCGACAGGTCTAGCTACCC
>DAHVFG010000167.1:0-4633 GCA_027317125.1 Chloroflexota bacterium
TCTTGTGATTTTCGGCCACTTGAAAGCTGCTCAAGACGACCATTTCGCGGGCTATATCTGCTGAGTAAGGCCACTGGCACAATATGTTGTTCTAATGAGCCAAGTTCGGCCTAAATGTTGAAGATATCTAGGCTGAGTAGTTACTGTTGGTAAATATATCCCCAGGGATGAGCAGCCCGCCCTTATTACTGACCTGCATCTCTTACATCGAGCGAGAGGAGGTAAGGAAGGTCGCGGCCACCTCTTGCATCGTTGGGCATCACAAGCCTCGTCAGGCCGCCGCCAAGCGCTATGCCATTCTCCTGGAAAGCTACGATGATGTTCAATCCTGAGTAGGCAGGGTCTAACTCGCCCCACGATATTACAGCCTGCCTACCCTCGCTGTTAGCCGCCACTATATACCTGGTGGCGCTGCTCTGCCCACTGACATTAGCGCCCGCCTCATTCAGCAGCTGTAGCAGAGGCACTCCTGTGTAACTATGCGTTGACGACACTCCGCCCGACTCGTATGTCACCTTCTCAGTCACCGGGTTGCGGCTCGCCACGTCATTTGCCGTCAGGCTCAAAGGGTTCTTCACCGCCCCTGTGATCTGCAACACGCTGCCGCTCGGCTTATTGGGGGCGAGAGCGCGCACTTCCAGCCTGGAAAGAGCGTAAAGCGAGCGTCCACCCGTCTTGTCCGAGGGCATAATCAATCTAACAGGCCCTTGCCCACCTTGCAAATCACTTCCATCCTGGTTGTAAGCGACTATTGCCTTTGTCCCCTCGAATATGGGGTCTATTTCTCCCCAGGAGAGCACCGCCTTCTGCCCATTCTGGCCCGTCGCCACTATGTAGCGGATGGGCAAGTCACGCCCCTTGTTCCCATCACCACCCACCGCTTGCAACAAATCTAATAGCAGAGGCCCCTTGTATGTGTGGTTATCGCCCGCGCCAAAGCTCACCTGGACCGTCTGTGCGGCTATAGGCTTGAGCGCTGTCAGGTTGAGAGTGGCCGGGGTCTTCACCGCACCGGTAATAAGGAGGCTGTCACCTGCGGAAGCGCCGCCGGTGGGCTGTGGCAGAGCAGTTTGTCCGCCTGTGCCCTGGCCCGCGTTTTTGTATCGCCAATCGTAGTAGTGCTGGCCGATATTGCCCATCTGCACCTGGAACTCCGGCGGGAGCGAAGGTACGTACGTCAGCACGCGCCTCTGGTATGCCTGAATGTAAACGTCTGTGTTGCTCTGGCCGTTGATCTTAACCTTGGCCCAGTAAGGCTCAGAGATAGGGAAACCGGAGGCGTAAAACCAGGGGTCGCTGAGTTTTGCTGTAGTGAGCTTACCTCCCGAATAAACAGGGCCGCTGGCGTTCAGAAAGTCCCAGAAGACCTTTGGTATGTTGTGACCTGTAGAGGGCTCGAAGTAGACGATCGACTCCGCTGTCGTCGCCGCCACATTCGGCTCAGGTGTGACCTTGCCCGCTCTGTCGATATAGCTGACTGATGAGCTGCCAACCTTGTTGCCGACGGGCGCCATCAGCCCGGCAAAGCTGGCGTAAGTGGGAGCGTTGGGGTCGTCCGTGTCGGAGGCGAGAGGTATTTGAGCCGGGTATCTGTTTACAAAGGTTGAAGGGCCTATCTGCATCTTACCCGTGACCAACTCTACCGTCAGCAAGCCGTTAGTGACGCGGAAGGGGTCGGCAGAGTTGGCGTTCTTACCTGGGGGGTTGTTTATCTCCATACGGCTCTTATCGAAGTACTGCACGAGCCTTTTACCACCTATGCCCTCCGTGTAAGGCTCTATTTCCTGCGGCCCCGCTGCTGGCCCCCAGTAGAACGACCGCTTGACAACCCCATCGACCACTGGCTTGTCGGTGCGCTCCCAGGTCTGTTGAAAGGCAGGATCAGCGAAGTTCTCTGCCTTAGATGTACGAACCGCAAGCGCGACAAGCACAATAGAGGCGCAAACAAGCAAGAATGGAATGGAAAACCGGGCTTTCTTCAAGATGTATACCTCCATGAACATTCTCTTGCGATATTGTACGTGTGGCGCGTCCGGTAAGTCAATCAGGCTGAGCTAGGGTTTTACAGAGAGTTAACATCGGACAGGGCTTTCCACGTGGGGTTTTCCAGGAAGTGGTCCGCGAAGGAGGTATTCTCAAAAGAGAAAGCTCTCGTGTCGGTAACTCTTCAGATTATGAACCTGAGGGCGTAGTGAGGGCGTAGCACAGCCCTCGAGTAAAGCCCCCTCTCCCTTCATGGGAGAGGGGGTTGGGGGTGAGGGCGCGTGAGGGTAGGTGAGAGCTACTCCTTGAAGATTGCTACACCCCAACTCTGAACAGTTACCTCCTCTCACTGCATTGACAATAGAGAAGAACAAATGCTACAATCCGGTCGCTGAGGGTTATCAGGATTACCCTTGAAGGTTGTCTTTGCGCTCTGATTACTTCTTACCTGGTGCAGGGCCGCTACTTTACGTTGTAGTTGCTCCCTCCTTTGCACCGGCGCTTTCCCATCTCAGCAAGGCAATTTTTGCCAGGACTATCTGCACACAATGGTCCTTACCAACGAAGGAGTCAGTCAATGCGGCGTGTATATGGTTCAACTGCGGCAGTCGTGATCATCCTTTTGCTCGTGCTGGCAGCGGCGAGTAGTTCGCTCGGCGCGGGCCTCCAGCCGCAGGCTGCGCTCCCCAACGTGAGCGCGGCGGCGGGCAAAGTAGTGCCGAACGGTACGCGCAAGCTGCCTCCTCCTCCCGGCAGTGTTAAGCCGGTGCCCGCTGATCCGAATTATCGCCCGCTTGCCTGCACGGCCCCGGTGGTCAACGTTAGCCAGATGAGCGGTAATCAATCGGAGAGCTTCGTAGTCATCAACCCGACCAACCAGAACAACATAGTTGCCTTCTCGAATCTAACTACGGCCAACAGCATCTTTCGCGGCTATTCGACCGATGCTGGCGCGACCTGGACGCGCGGCACCGTGGCGACCAACGTCGCCTGCTGCGACGGCCAGGCGGCCTTTGACAGCTTCGGCAACCTCTTCCTTGTATACATAAACGGTAATGTTAATCAAATCAATGTGCTTCTGAGCACCGACGGTGGTGTCACCTTCTCCGCCCCCGTTACGGCCGGCTCAGGCAGCATTGACCAGCCCTCACTGGCGGTTGGCAACGGCAGCGTATGGGTGGACTGGAACCTGAACGGAAATATGGTGGCGCGGGGCGCTCCCGTCACAGGCCTCGGCACGTGGGGTCCATTTGGCACCGTTGAGGCAATTCCAGGCGCAACCGGCAGCTTCGGCGGCATCACAGTTGGCCCTGGACCGAATGGCGGCAAGGTCATGGTGACTTACCAGAACCCGACAGGAGGCGAAGGGCCTGCGACAGTCTACGTCAATGTAGATGCCGACGGCTTAGGCCCTGGCGGTTTCGGACCCGTAATCGTAGCAACGACAACTAACGTGGGCGGTTTCGACTACATACCGGCACAGTCGGGGCGATCAATCGACGCGGAAGCCGGGCTGGTGTGGGACGCGACGGGCGGCGTGTACAATGATCGCGCCTACCTCGTCTACACAGAAGAGCCGGTCAACGAAAGTAATGATACTGAAATATACCTCCGCACCTCAACCGATAATGGCACCACTTGGACTGCGCCCGTACGCGTAAATGATGACCCACTGGGACCAATTCGCAGCCAGTTCCTACCCTATATCACCATTGACCGCACGACAGGCACGGTGGCGATAGGCTGGCACGATGCGCGCAACGACAATGGTGTGCCAGGCGTGGGCGGCACCAACACCACACCGAACGATGACGCCGAATATTACGCATCCTCCAGCACGGATGGCGGCGCGACATGGGCAGCAAATACACGCTTGAGCGGTGGCTTCTCCAACGCCGCTGATGCGGGCAACGGTATCGACTATGGAGATTATGCGGGACAAAATGCTTACGGCGGCAAGTTCGTTGCAGTCTGGGCCGACAACTCTAATTGCGACGGTACTAACGCCGATGGTACACTAAACGCATTTGACCTGTATATAGGCAAAATGAATCTCCCCAGCGGTGGCGCGCAGACACCTACAGGCACCCCTACAACCATATTGCCCACCACCACGCTAACGCCGAGCAGCACTGGCACCGCGACAACTACCTCGACCAGCGTGCCTACGAGCACATCGGTAGCATCAACGAGCAGCCCCACAAGCACATCGGTCCCAACCCGAACCAGTACTGCACAGGCTACAAGTACCACCGCTGCTACAGCTACAACTCAGGCTACCTCTACAGCCCAGTCCACCTCAACAACTCAGGCCACGAGCACCACTCAAGCTACAGAAACAGCCACCTTCGCACCCTCACCCACAGCATGCACCATCTCCTTCTCAGACGTGCCCACAGACAACACCTTCTACGCCAACATACAGTGTCTTGCCTGCAAGGGCATCATCTCTGGTTATGACGATGGAACGTTCCGCCCCAACAACCAGGTTACACGTGGGCAAATAGCTAAGATAGTCAGTAACTCTGTTGGCTACACTGACGATCCTGGCACTCAGATCTACACAGACGTGCCCCCATCTAATCCCTTCTACGACTACATCAACAGGCTGACACACAGGAATGTAATGGGTGGGTACGCGTGCGTGAGT
>DAHVFG010000168.1:0-4625 GCA_027317125.1 Chloroflexota bacterium
GAGCAAACCGAGTCTATAGGTACACTGCTGCTGCACCTGGACGCCGTAGAATGGTCATGGATACATGAAGATGTACTTGGTAGGGCCTCCGAGGAATATACCGGCAACTGGTCTGAGGCCATGCCTATACGCTTGAGCGTGCCGCAGGTGACAGGTAGATCCCTCACATGGTATTCTGAGAAGCTAGATGCCACACGAGAGCGCACTCTGGCTATTCTGAGAGGCTTCAGCGACGCCGATCTGTCGCGCTTCGTTGGTGAGGGGGAGCCGCGACCTGGGGAAGAGAAGAGAAGCCGTCTCTACACCATTGATTGGGTAATCTGGCATATAATCGAGCACGAAGCAACCCACGTGGGGCAAATTGAGCTACTCAGGCGACTGGGCCCGGTCGCCTGAGGCTCGTAGCTAACTGGAGGGTCACATGGCGAGCGTAGCTGACATCTTTGAGACAATGGAGTACGGCCCCGCGCCCGAAGCTGCCGCCCCCGCGCTGGAGTGGATCGCGGCGCACCAGCCTTTCGGCTTGTTTATCGGTGGAGAGTGGCGCAAGCCTTCGGGTGGCTCATACGCAGACAGCGCCAACCCTGCTACCGGCAAGCCGCTCGCCCGAATCGCCAGGGCCAGCACCGAAGATGTAGATGCTGCCGTGAAATCTGCCCGCCGTGCCTTTGAAGGTTGGAGCAAAACCCCAGGACACGTGCGTGCCCGCTACCTATATGCCATTGCTCGCCAGATACAAAAGCACTCTCGCTTGCTTGCTGTGCTGGAAAGCATGGATAATGGCAAAACTATCCGCGAGACCCGTGATATAGACGTACCGTTGGTAGCTCGCCACTTCTACTATCACGCGGGTTGGGCCCAGCTCATGTCGAGCGAATTGCCCTGTATGTCCCCTGTGGGCGTAGTCGGTCAGATCATACCCTGGAACTTCCCTATGCTCATGCTCTCCTGGAAGATTGCTCCCGCCCTTGCAATGGGCAACACTGTGGTGCTCAAGCCCGCCAGCTATACCCCTCTCACCGCGCTGGCTTTCGCTGAGATATGCCGCGAGGTCGGCTTGCCGCCAGGGGTGGTAAACATCGTCACGGGAGATGCACGCGAGGCGGGCGAAGCTCTAGTCAACCACCCCGACGTGAACAAAATCGCCTTCACAGGCTCTACCGACGTGGGCCGCCACATACGCAAAGCCACCGCAGGCACAGGTAAGCGACTATCGCTTGAGCTTGGTGGCAAATCCCCCTTCATCGTCTTCGATGACTCCGACCTCGACAGCGTGGTAGAAGGGGTCGTAGATGCCATCTGGTTCAACCAGGGGCAAGTATGTTGCGCCGGGTCGCGCTTGCTCGTGCAGGAAAATATAGAGGAGCGGCTGCTGCATAAGCTCCGCGCGCGGATGGAGAGGCTCAGAATAGGCGACCCTCTCGACAAAGCAGTGGACATCGGGGCAATTGTAGCGCCGGTTCAGCTTGAGGAGATAAGAAGGCTCGTAGAGCTAGGCCGGAAGGAGGGCGCTACACTCTGGCAGCCATCGTGGGCGTGCCCGGCAGAAGGGTGCTTCTACCCACCAACGCTCCTCACCGATGTGTCCCCCGCCTCCACAGTCGCCCAAACGGAGATATTTGGCCCCGTGCTGGTGGCGATGACCTTCCGCACGCCCGCAGAGGCCATAGCCCTCGGTAACAACACCCGCTATGGCCTCGCTGCATCACTTTGGAGCGAAAATATCAACCTGGCGCTCGACGTGGCTTCACAGCTAAAAGCAGGAACTGTCTGGATCAACAGCACCAATCAATTCGATGCAGCCTCCGGCTTCGGTGGCTATCGAGAGAGTGGTTATGGCCGTGAAGGGGGCAAAGAAGGGCTATATGAGTATATCCGCCCTGCGTGGGAGCAGTTGGGGATCAGGGATCAGGAACCAGAGATTAGTGGGGACGGCGCGCATCAGGCGCAAGCCGCACTACAAAACGGCCATAGCGATGGGCACCAGAGCAAAGATGGGGGCGAATTAATCCCCAATCCTCAACACCTGACCCCCGGCCTGAGCGCTTTGCCATCCATAGACCGCACGCCCAAGCTCTTTATCGGCGGCAAGCAAGTGCGACCCGACTCCGGCTACAGCGCCTTTGTTTACGGCGCAAACAGCAGCCTCCTCGGTGAGGTGGGGCAGGGCAACCGCAAGGATATTCGAAATGCGGTTGAGGCTGCTCGTGCTGCCTCCGGGTGGGCCTCCACTACCGGGCACAACAAGGCGCAGATACTCTATTACCTGGCTGAAAACCTTTCGGTGCGCGCCCAGGAGTTTGCTCGCCGGATCATACAGATGACAGGCTCTGCTGAAGAAGAAGCAGGGCGTGAGGTCGAGGCTTCAATCGAGCGACTCTTCACCTATGCGGCATGGGCCGACAAATACGACGGCGCGGTACACCGCACACCTTCGCGCAATGTTACCCTGGCGATGCCTGAGCCTGTGGGGGCTGTGGCGCTGGTTTGCCCCGAGGAATATCCATTGTTAGCTTTCGTCTCGCTGGTCGCGCCTGCTATCTGCGTGGGAAACACCGTGGTTGCCCTACCTTCAGAACGCCACCCATTGAGCGCCACCGATTTCTATCAGGTGTTAGAAACCTCAGATGTGCTCGCAGGAGTGGTGAATATAGTTACCGGCCCTAAAGAGACACTGGCAAAGGTGCTGGCCGAGCATGACAACATGGATAGCATCTGGTATTTCGGCACAGCTGACGGCAGCAAAACGGTAGAATACGCCTCCGCCGGCAACATGAAGCGCACCTGGGTGAACTACGGCCACTCACGCGACTGGCTCAGCAAGGAGCAAGGCGAAGGCCGGGAGTTCCTCAGAGAAGCTACCCAGGTGAAGAACATCTGGACCCCTTATGGGGAGTGAGTGCGTCTTGCGTATTGTGTAAGTATGTGGGTAAAAATGCACCTTCTCCAACTCATTACGCAATAGCAATACGCAGTATCCACTCGTCACAGCATGAAGATAGCTTTTATCGCGCCATTCGGATTGCAGCCCAAGACCACTGTTTCGGCTCGTATGCTGCCGCTGGCGCATGCTCTGGCGCGGCGCGGGCATATGGTGCGCGTGGTCATCCCTCCCTGGGACGATCCAGGCGCGAGCAGCCGGGGTGAGAGCAACATCGCCTCACTTCGCAGGGCAGAGGATGGACGGCTTTCCGGTGTCCATGTTGTTGTCCTACCTTTATCCGAGCGTTTACCGAAGAGCATCGCCCTTACCGGCGGCCTGGTCAGGGCGGCGCTCCGTCCCACAGGCCACGCCGACACCTCCTTCGAGAGCCGTGAGTACAGCGAGGCGGTGCGTACGCTCACCACCTTTAGGGCTGATGTGGTGCATATCTTCAAGCCAATAGGCTACAGCGGGCTTGCGGGGCTGGCGTTGCAGGCTCTGCGTCTGCCCTGGGTGCTCGACACCGACGACTGGGAAGGGCCAGGTGGGTGGGCTGATGTCAACCCCTATTCGCTGCCCCAGAAGGCGGCTGTCACCCTCCTTGAGGCTACGCTGCCGCGCATGGCGGGGGCTGTAACCGCCGCGAGCCACACCCTGCAAGGACGAGCCTGGGGCTTCGGCCTGCCGAGAAGCCGGGTCTTCTACATGCCCAACGGTATATGGCACGAGAAATACGCCGCCTGGATACAGCCCATAGGTGAGGCCACCATTGAGGCCCTCAGACGCAAGCACAGCCTGCAAGGCGGGCCTGTTATCCTCCTTTACACCCGTTTCGCGGAGTTTCCCTGGCGGTGGCCGCTCGAAGTGCTCAGATGCATTCTGAAAGAGCACCCCAGGGCAAAACTGCTCGTGGTGGGTGGCGGTTTCTTTGGTGAGGAGAATAAGCTAAAGGCAGAGGCAGCGCGGCTGGGCTTGCAGGATCGCGTTGTCACTACGGGCATGATTGCCGAAAGCGACATACCGGCTCACCTCTCCTTGGGCGACGTGGCGCTCTATCCGATGCGCGACAGCCTGCTCAACCGCGCCAAAAGCCCTGTCAAAGTGTTAGAGCAGATGCTGGTGGGCTTGCCAATCGTGGCGCACCGAGTAGGGCAGGCAGCCGACTTCATAGGCGACGCCGGGCTGCTGGTCGAGCCTGCGGACGTGCGCGGTATGGCGGATGCTGCATCGGCGCTGCTTCTCGATCCTCAGAAGGCGAAGCAACTAGGAGAGAAAGCACGCCATCGAGCCTGGGAACACTACAACTGGGAGCAGTTAGCAACGCAGGCTGAAGGGGCTTATCGGGTGGCGCTGAAAGGCAGATAGCTATATTTGACTATCAATCAGTCAAGGCCAGTGTGCAGGCTCCCACCAAACGCCACCGGAGTGCAGTTTGCCGTCAGTGCCCATCGCATAAACATGCTGTACTTTCCTAAGGCCGCTAGTGGATGTAATTGCAGGCTGCACATCGAGCGACACTTCTATGTTATCTGCTGTTTTAAAGTTAGAGAGTGAGAGCAGCGTGCCGGTGCTTATCATCTGTCCGGCAGATGAGCACATACCCGCAGAGATGGCGGTGACAACCCTTTCTTTAGCTTCCGGGCTTTGAACTGCGCCTATCTTGGTTTCGCCGTATTTTCCGGCGCTTGCACATTGGAGACGG
>DAHVFG010000169.1:0-4483 GCA_027317125.1 Chloroflexota bacterium
ACTTTACTCTTAACTACGCGGTGAGCGGCCCGGCACAGAGCAACATTGATTGGCTGGCATATAATGCCCGCCTCGGCAAGTGGGGTAGGCTGGCGGGCGTCAACTCCTCTGGCTCGGCGCAGTCTGATTCTCTCCAACTGCCCACGCCTGCTGATTACACCGACCAGGCGGGCGATATAACGATTCGTCTGCTTGCGAAATCGGGCACACCCACCCTTTCGTTTTCAACCTTTGACCTGGCCCTGAACGAAGCTCCCTGAAAGGGACAATTATGTCCACAGCGCAATACATAGTTGAAACCAGGCATTTGGGCAAGAAGTATGGCAACTTTGTTGCTCTGCATGACCTCAATATTAATGTCGAGCGCGGGGCGATCCATGGCTTCATAGGCCCAAACGGCGCGGGCAAAACCACCGCGATGCGCATACTCTCCACCCTGCTGGAGCCGACAGAGGGCGAGGCCTGGGTCTCAGGCTATCCAGTGATGCAGGCGCCTCATGACGTTCGCCGCCGCATCGGTTACATGCCCGACTTCTTTGGCGTATACGACAACATGAAGGTATGGGAATACCTCGACTTTTTTGGCGCTGCCTACAACGTGCCTGCTTCGCGTCGCAAAGGGATGGTTGACGATCTGCTTGCTCTGGTGGACCTGGGCGCGAAGAAGGAGAGCTTCGTAGAAGAACTATCTCGCGGCATGAAGCAGCGCCTCTGCCTCGCCCGCACGCTGGTTCACGAGCCTGATCTACTGATCCTGGATGAACCTGCTTCCGGCCTTGACCCGCACGCCCGCATCGAGCTGCGCGAGCTTCTAAAAGAGTTGCGTGCGCTCGGCAAGACTATCGTGGTGTCGTCGCACATACTCACCGAGCTTGCCGAGATGTGCACGCATGTGGCGATTCTTGAGCGCGGCAAGCTCCTGGTGAATGGCAGCGTCGAGGAGATATTCCGCGCTATGCAGCCCGCCCGTGAAATCTACATGAGGGTGCTCGACCGCGCTTCCGATGCTGCCGAGATGCTGCGAAAGCTCCCCGATGTGCTGGCTGTAAGCCTTCTACCTGCCGGCTTCAGGGCAGGCCAGTTGCCGGTGGCCCGTGACGTGTCAGGCCAGATAGCTGGGCCTGCCGTTATACAGCTGCGGGTGAACGGGGATGACGCATTGTTGAGTAACATCCTGGAGTATTTGGTGCGCCAGGGGATACCCGTCTTCGGCTTCGACGAGGCGATGAGCGACCTTGAGGATATATTCCTGCGGACTACGAAGGGATTGGTGCAGTGATGCAAGCTAACCCTGTGATCGTCAAAGAGCTTCGCGGCAGGATGCGCGGTTGGCGCGCCGCCGTGGTGCTGACTATATACCTGGTTGTGCTGAGCGGGGTGAGCTTGCTCATCTACAACGTGGCAAGGAGCTTCGGCACCGGCTATAACTCAAGCGTGCAGGCGTCGCAGGTGGGCAAGATACTCTTCAGCGGTCTTGTCATCTTCCAGACGATTATGGTTGCCCTGCTGACCCCTGCTTTTACCGCCAGCAGCATTACCTCTGAGCGCGAGCAGAAAACCTACGATCTGCTGGTGACCACCCTTCTCCCGCCACGCTCTATAATCCTCGGCAAGCTAGGCTCGGCCCTTTCTTATGTGGCGCTCCTGATCCTGGCGGTTGCTCCTATAGAGAGCCTGGCTTTTATCTTCGGCGGGGTGTCACCTGAGGAGGTGATCATCTCGCAGGTTGTGATGCTGATGTCGGCTTTGCTCTACGCGTGCATCGGCATCTTCTGGTCGTCGTTGCTGCGCAGCAGTGTAGCAAGCAATGTGCTCACCTACGGCACTATCCTCATACAAATGATCGGGGTGCCTTTTCTCTACTACTTTGTGGCGTTGGGCATGGGGGCTTTCGGCCTCGGCGCGGGGGGGCAATCGCCGAGTGATACGGTATCTTTCGTCTATGCCACAGGGATAATATTGTCGCTCAACCCTCTGGCGGCGATGATTATCAGCGAGGTCTTTGTTTTGCGAGGCGACCCGTTATTCGTCTATACTAGTACCCAGGTGCTCAGTGGGCACGACATATTCGTGGTGTCGCCCTGGCTAATCTTCTGCGCAGAGGCGCTGATAATAAGCCTGGTGCTGGTGCTCGCCAGCATGCGGCTAGTACGCCCCGTTCGAGGCCACCGGCGCGTTGCGGCCACCGTCGCGCCCGATGCTCAGGCCATTCCACCCGGAAGCGTGTAGATATGGTTCTCAGGTGTTAGTAAGCTGGCCCTAATCCCTGATCGCTAACCTCCGACCTCTGAACTCTGATCCCAAAGGTAGGTTGTTATGGTGAGTATGAGCAAAACAGCCCAACGTGGCGGCCACAACTACAATATCAGCCCAACTTCTCCATTGAAGAGTTTGCACCTGAAGGGCCTGGTCACGCGCCGCTTTCTGGTCAGCTATCCGGTGCCCCCTGAAGCTCTCAGCCGGTTCTTGCCCCCGCAGGCAGAGCTTTCTACCTCGCAGGGCTTGGGCTGGGTGTCGGCTTGCTTCGTCAATGTAAAGCATATGCACCCGTCGTTCGTGCCCGGCGCGCTTGGCATAGAGTTCAACTATCTGGTCCATAGAACCCGCGCACGCCTTCCCTACCCTGATGGAGTGAAGCGCGAATCCGTCCTGGTGCTTGAGGCCAACATCAATAACAGTCTCTTTGCAGCTATAGGCCGCCGGACCTCCGGTGTTCGCTTTCGCCCCAGGGAGATAAGGCTTACTGAGGGGCCGGATTCATGGCGGCTCCATATGCGCGGAAAATCCGGCGTCTTGCTCTACAGCGCGGAGATTCCTAAAGCTTCAATTGGAGGAGAGCTACCCGAAACCTCGCTTTTCCCAGATCTTGAGGCCGCAGACAAGTTTCTCCTGGGCGTACCATACGGTGGAGAATGGCACGAGCGCAAAGGCAAGCTGCTGCTGCTGGCTGAAACCCATGACCCCTGGAAAGCGTTAGTGGGCAGTTGCACAACAGAAAGCAATCTCTTTCTCAAGTCAATTTACCCCACGCCAACCCAGGCCGACCACGTCATCACAATGACCAACGTGCCGCATTACTTTGCCTTATTTGGTTCAAAAATAAGCCTGTGAAAGAAAGGCGCATAGTATGTCAGCCTCTATTTCCTCTCGCAATATGCATTACGAGTCCGTTATAATCGTAGCAGCATGGATAGATCACCCACAGCTAAGGGGCACTGTCTTGGAGGCGATCCGCGTCTGGAGCAGTTGCGCGACGTATTACAACGTGTTCAGGCTCGCTTTCGCTTGCAAGAGGCGTTGTGGTTAGCTCTCCCGGCTGTGGCTCTGGGCCTGGGCGCTTCGGCGGTAGTGGCTGTCGTCTGGCGCTTCACTCGTGGGTTCGTCTGGCTCGACACAGCTCTGCTGATAGCAGGCTTTACCCTGGCGGCGCTGCTCACTGTGTCACTATTTGCGCTGCTGAGACCACGCGACCTACTTGCCACAGCGCGCCGCGCTGACCGTCTTCTTGCACTCGACGAGCGACTCTCTACAGCCCTCGAAGCCGCAAAGAGGAGCCCTGCTAACGGCACATCGCCCATCGGGGCGGCCCAGCTTGACGATGCTATCGCCTCGGTGCAGAAGATCGCGATCAAGCGCGACCTATCTCTCCACTTTCAGAGCAAGTGGCTGGTTTACGTGGCGTTCAGCCTGGCTTTGCTCCTGGCCGTCATCTTCGTGCCCAATCCCACTCTGAACGATGTAGACAGGGCCGCCAGGTCGCAAATAGCCGCCGAGCAGCAGAAGATAGATGCGCTCAAGCAGGCGGTGGAGGCCCAGCCGGGTGCAGCCACCGATCCCAAGTTACAGCAGCTGCTCAACGCGCTCAGTGGCCTCTCCAAAGCGCTAGCGGACCCTAAGCTGTCACGCGAGCAGGCGCTTTCTAAGCTCTCGGAGGCAGAAAGCCGCTTGCAAAAGAGCCTCGACGCACAGGCTCCCGCGCAGCGCGAAGCGCTTGACCAGCTGGCGAAGCAACTGGCGGCATCTCCAAACCAGGATGCGAAGCAAGCGGGCGAGGCATTACAGTTGAGCGACCCTGAGAAGGCGGCCCAATCGCTAGAGGACGCCGGAAAGAAAGCGGCGGCGATGTCGCCCGATGAGCGCAAAGAGCTGGCGCAATCCCTCAAAGAGGCGCGGAACAACGTGGCAGCCCTCGACCCGGAGATGGCGCAAAAGCTAAACGACGCAGCGAATGCCCTGGAGAGCAATAACGCTAAAGCTTCGGAAGATGCGCTCAAGAGCGCCGCCGACCAGGTGAGGAGCACCGGCCAGCAGCTTGCAACCCAGCAACAGCTAGAGCAGGCGCTGGCGCAGATGCAGCAAAGCAAGAATGATGTCGCCCAGGCTGGAGCAACCCCCATCTCAGGCACAGCCGAGGCAGGCGGCACGGCTCTGGCGCAAAGCACCGCCTTCGCAGGTGGCACAGCTTTCGCGGTTGGCACGACTC
>DAHVFG010000016.1:0-36568 GCA_027317125.1 Chloroflexota bacterium
ATGTCGCCCGCCTCAACCTCATCTACTTCTGTGCGGGCAAGCCCCTGGAAAGTAAATAGCTGAGTAACTTTGCCTTGTACGATCTGGCCGCCGTGATTTATGCGAGCCACTTGCTGCGCCTTGCGTAGAGTGCCGCTGTGCAGGCGGCCAAGCACGATCTTGCCCTTGTATTCGTCATAGGTGATGTTAGTGACGAGCAGTTGTGTAGGCTCGTCAGGGTTCACCTCAGGAGGGCTTATATGCTCGACGATAGCTTCAAAGAGCGGCTCAAGGGTCGGACCCATGTGGTTATGGTCTGTGCCCGACTCGCCCGTGAGGGCGTTCGTATAAATGGTAGGAAACTCGGCCTGAACTTCTGTCGCACCCAGATCAAGGAAGAGGTCGAAAGTCTCGTTGAGCACGTGGTTGGGTCGAGCGTTAGCGCGATCGATCTTGTTGATGACCAGGATGGCTCTATGGCCGCGCTGCAACGCCTGGCGCAGCACAAACTTGGTCTGAGGCATAGGGCCTTCCACAGCATCTACAAGCAGTAGCACGCCGTCCACCATGTTCATCACGCGCTCGACTTCTCCGCCGAAATCGGCATGGCCCGGCGTATCCACGATGTTGATCTTTATACCTTTATATACAACGGCGGTATTCTTCGCCATAATAGTAATACCACGCTCGCGCTCAAGGGCATTGGAGTCCATAACCCGGTCAGCCACTTGTTGGTTATCGCGGAAAATATGGCTCTGCTTGAGCATAGCATCAACCAGGGTGGTCTTGCCATGGTCAACGTGGGCGATGATTGCTATGTTTCTGATGTCATTGCGCTGCATTTGTACTATCCACCATAACAAGCCCCATTGTTGAACCGGGGCGGCTGAAAGATTTGTATGGCTCCATGCACAACGCACAAAGCGACAGTGTAAGTATACCATAAAGAGGCTCAGGGATCAGTAGCTGACCCTGATCCCTGATCTCTGATCCCTGTATAATTACAACATGGGCGCTGACGCACCTACGGACCGACATCTTCTTTTTGGCCGTATTCCTCTCGACTGGGCTGTGACGCTTGCCTTATTCCTACTGGCGGCGGCGCTGCGCGTCTGGGGTGTACATTGGTCGCTGCCTTATGTGATACACGCCGACGAGTCGCGTATTGTGGATGTAGGGGCGCGAATCGTCAAAACAGGCGACCTGGACCCTCACTGGTATGTCTACCCGTCGCTTACCATGTACCTGCAAGCGGCTGTCTATAAGCTCAATCTTATCTGGGGCACCTGGCGCGGCTACTATGTCGGCCCGCAATCTATACCCGACCAGAATCACATACTTGCCCTCGCGCCTGAGCTTTATCTATGGGGCCGCACTTTCAACGCGCTTGTTGGGGCGGCGACTGTGGCGGGGTTATACTGGCTTGGGCGCTCCATTTTCGGGCGGGCCGCCGGGCTAGCCGCAGCTCTGTTGCTCCTCATGTCGCCTTTGCACATCGAGCACTCTCATTACCTGATGACGGATGTGCCGATGGCTGCTCTCGGAGTGGCGGCGCTGGCTGCATCATGGAAGCTGGCGACTTCTCCGGGCGTGCGCATTGCTCTTGTTGCCGGGCTACTCGTTGGGTTATGCGCGGGGGCAAAATACAACGGCGCCTATGTCGCCATCGTGCCTGCTGTCGCCTGGCTCCTTGGGTGGAAGCTATGGCAAGGCAAAGGAGAGCCACCCACCTTGCGCAGTCGCCGTTTCGTTCAGTGGCTGGCTGTGGCCGTAGCTATGGCAGCTAGCTCGCTGGCGGGCTTTTTGGGCTCGAATCCCTTCGTGCTCCTCAACTGGAGAGATTGGACCAGGGGCTTCCTGTTTGAAGTGAACGATTATCAGCCGGTGACTTCGCTTGGGGCGATGTGGGTGGCGTTCACCACTTATGTTGCAGGCTTCTGGGCTACTGAGGGAATAGTGGTTGTAGCTTCGGCTTTATCCGCCGTGATATTGCTAGCAGCAATTGCGCGCGGCAACAGGCGAGGCAAAGAGGATAGCAAGCTCGTTCGCGCCGCCTGGCTTTTGCTTCTCTTTCCGTTAGCTTATACGCTGTTGATGAGCCGCTACGAGCAGGTGCGTGAGCGCAACATGGTAGTAATCGTGCCCTTCTTATCCCTGATTGCCGGTTATGGAGCAAGCAAGGTGGCTGAGGTTATAGCAAGCCGCGTGGCGCTGAAAGGACCACTGCTGCCACTGTTGCGTAACCAGCTGGCGTTGGCGGGGCTGGTGGCTCTGCTTTTGGCGGCTGAGCCTGCCAGAGAGGTGGTCAACTTCGATGTCTACATGAATATGACCGACAGCCGCAACGCCGCCTTCTCGTGGCTTCAGCAGGAGTTGCGGCAAGGGCACCGCGCGGCTGTGGAGCTGCACCCCTGGCTCGTTTGCGCGCCTGAGCCGTGGAGTTGCGCCTCGCCCGATATCTATGCGCCTTTACAGCAGCTAACCAACCGCCCTCCGCAGTGGTATGCCGAGCGCGGGTATGATTACGTAGTGCTCGTCGGCAAAGAGAAAGCTGTCCTGGAGCAAGAAGATGTGAGCGGAATACGCCCAGCTGCGGCGCTGGCAACTTATATGGCGCTGCCGCTGGTGCGCTACTTCCCGGGCGACGATGATGGGGGCAAAGGCCCGCCGGTCTTTGTGCTGCGTACCACGCCTGACCCGTTGGCCTCGATGCGAAACGTCACGCCCGTGCAGGCGCGCTACGGCGATATAGCCGAGCTGTATGGCTATACTCTTGCCCCACTTGCCAAAGCCACCGACTACTACGATCCGGCCACCGAGCCTCCCACGCCCGCAACCGCTCGCTACAAAGCGGGTCAGGCGGTCGGTCTGAACCTTTACTGGCGCTCGCTCAAAGATGGCAAGGGGGATAACCGCAACTGGACGGTGGCTGTTCATCTTTCCGACGCCAAAGGTGCGGTTGTAGCCCAGGTAGACGTGGTGCCATTCAGCCATGGACGCTCGCGTCCGGTAAGTGAGTGGTACAAAGGCGAGTTTCTGGACGGCACCTACAACGTGGCCTTACCTCCGAGCCTGGCGCCTGGCAGCTACCACTTGACTGTATCTCTCTACGACGCCCCTACCGGCCCAGCTTTACCTGTTACCACCTCGTCTACCGCCGATCAGCCCACATTAGATCTTGGGGCAATCAAGGTAGGAGATTGAGGCCGGGATAAGCTCACATACCACTTCTACGAACAATCCAACCGCCTGAGGGTATATCACTACAACCGCCAGGAAGGGAGCACATCGCCCGGAGGGACGGGAGCACCGTAGTCGAGGCTCACTTCAGGCCTATGCACCTGTAAGGGAGAGCGATTAGAAGGGGTGTCATACGTGAGCAGTGCCTCGTGAGCAGTAGACCATTGGGGCAACCATCTGTCACCTTACACTCAGAGCTTGCAAAAGCTCTCAGCAGTGCTCGGCACAGGGCGATTGCATCTAAATTGGTTTTGGGCCGAGTAGTCAGATGCTGAGGGCTGCACGGTCTCCAAGAGATGTCTTAAGGCCGAAAAGTCAGTCTCAAGATGCCCCAGGATACCGCTGCAACGGGCCCGAGAGCCAATATCAGAGCCTACTGTGGGTGTACTGTTTGCTGTGGGTAAGGTAGTTTGGGCCATACCTGGTCGAATCCAATTTAGATGCAATCGCCTTGCACAAGTAAGAGTTCAGAGTTGGGGTATAGCAATCTTGAAGGAGTAGCTGTGCGGGCATACCTACCCTCACCCCATGCCCCTCTCCCATGAAGGGAGAGGGGGCTTTATTCCTGCTGAGTATCGGCGGCTATGCCCCTGCACCCCAACTCTGAACATTTACTCGCACAAGTAAGAGTTCAGAGTTGGGGTAGAACAAAGTTCAAGATGTATCTGTGCACCGCCACCCGCCCTCACCCCATGCCCCTCTCCCACAAGGGGAGAGGTGGCTAGCCACCTCCACCTCAAGTCTGAACACTTACTCGCACAAGTAAAAATACTTAGATTTAGGGTAGAACAAAGTCCAAGAGGTAACTGTGTACCCTCACCTCTATTCTTCTGAAAATAGCTGTATTGACGCCCCCAAACCGCTTGCATCCGACCATTTTCATTTGCGGTCGGTGGCCTTATGGGTCATGAGTTATTCTGAACGCTGTGGTTCAGCGTCTGCGCTCCACATTCTGGGCATGTTCTCGGAATTTGGTGAGGTAACAACGCATGCGGCTGGAGCAAAGGAGGATTCCGACATGAGCTGAGAGGTAAGAGGTGAAGAGCAGACCGCTCAGCAGTACTTAGAAAACTATCGTGCTAGCCGCTCGCTACATCCGGCTTGTATAACGCCGCGCCTTCCCGACCTGCTAAAAGCAAGAGGCGAGCTACAGTGACTGTGCGTGCTTTCGCATCTACGGCGTTGTGCTTGCACCCGGCTGCGGGCTGCTCGTGCCGGGCGTGCTCATCCTGGAATCAGTGGTAGGGGTGGCTGCACCTGGAGCGGCAGTTGCGATCGCGCCCAGGCCGCTGCTACCGCCCGATTCGTCTGGTAGCTTGATGCTGTTGAAGATCAGCGAAAAGAGATCGTTATAAGTGCTGTCTCCCGTCTTGCCGAGAAAAGTGAAGAGATAGAGGCCGCGTCCGCGCTGCTCGGCGAAGGTGTTACCATCAAGAGCAATGCCGGCGACAACTGCCGTAAAGCTAACCTGCGCGGCATTGCCATGTGTTTGGCGGTTGACTTCTTTGTAAGAAGGGCCATAACTCTGCTGCAACTCCTTGCCGATCTGCTGAGGCAAGGCAGCCACATCCACTGTAGAGGTCACCGGCCTGTACGCTGCGGCAACACGCGTCAAGGTATCACCCGGAGGCGAGAACGATGCGCCATCGGCGTTTTTGGTGACGCTCCAGTACTGCGGGTAATCCATTGACCAGGTTCCGGTTATGGAGGTGTAGGTGCTGAAAGTGAGCGTGGCAGGAGTAATAGTTACGCTGCTAGCGGCGCTGTTAACGGTTGTGGGCGGCGCTGAGGCAGGCGCGGTCTCCTCGCAAGCCGGCAGGAGCAGCAGCGCACAAAAGGCGGTGCCAAATAGTAGATACCTTGCCGTTACCTTGCCTATGATCGCCAATGTAGCCGTTCCCCTCAGGTTGGCCCGACGCTTTTGGCCTCACACCCTTCAGTCGCTTTTGCCGATTTGTTATACCCCTGCGAGCGCGAGCATAGAAGTATAACATAACCAGGCAGAGATCCGCTGGGATTGTACCGTATAAGACCAACACGACCAAAAGCGGTGGCGCGGCGCTTGCTTCTTACAGGGCGCCGGCGGCGCTGACGTGCAACAGCGCCCACAGTCTCGATGAAGATAGCATTAATAAATCCTACCCGAAGATCATCTTCCTTGACCTGCTCACCGAGCAACCGCTATATTTACCTTGACGCTCCTTTACCAGAGCGAAAATTAACTCGCCGGGTGGTTCACATAGCATCTGCAAACGCCAATCCTCTCAACTTATCCGTTACAGGCATCAGCCATGACACTGCGCCTGTGCACCTCCGTGAGCAGCTTTCCCTGCCGGACGACAGGCTCTACTCAGCTCTGGGCGCTGCTGGACAAGAGAGACAAGGTTGTGTGATCCTCTCAACGTGCAACCGCTTTGAGATTTATCTCACCACAAGTGAGCGCGGCGCGATACAAACGTTGCTGTCCGAGATGTTTGGCCCGCGCATAGCCGAGGTAGAGCCTTGCACCTACCGTTACGATGGCGCTGAGGCGGCGCGGCATCTCTTCAGGGTAGCTGCGGGTGTGGACTCGCTCGTGCTTGGGGAGGTGCAAATACTGGGGCAGGTGCAACGTGCCTGGCAAAGCGCGCATCAGGCGGAAGTTGCAGGGGCTATCCTCTCGCAGCTTTTCCACCGCGCGGTCACCGTAGGTAAACGTGCGCACAGCGAGACCTCCATAAGCCGCCATCCAGCCTCGGTGAGCTATGCTGCGGTGGTGCTGGCAAGGCAGATATTCGGGTCGCAGCTGGGCGCTCGGCGGGTGTTGGTGATAGGCACAGGGGAGGTGGGTGAAGGGGTGGCACGATGCCTGTACGAGCATGGACTGAGCGCCACCGTGGTAGCCCACCGCCACATCGAGAAAGCGCAGGCGCTGGCGGAGCGCTATCAAGCAGAGGTCGCCACGTGGGACGAGCTTCCGCGCTGCCTTGCCGCCGCGAATATAGTCATTACCTCGACATCTGCGCCCCACACGATCCTTGAGCGCCGCCAGATAGAGGAGGCGATGCGCGCCCGCCCTGACGAGCCTCTTTACCTGATTGATCTGGCTGTACCCAGAGACATAGACCCCTCAGCTGAATCTATACCAGGCGTTCATATAAACAACATAGACGATTTACAAGCAGTCGTGCGCTCCACTCTCGTGGAAAGGCAAGGCGCCTTGCCGCAAATCGAGGCGATAATAGAAGCCGAGGTGGTGAGCTTTACGCAGTGGCTGAAAACACGCACCACTTTCCCCACGATACGGCGGCTGCACGAGCAGGCGAGCAAGGTCACTGAGATGGAGCTGCGCTGGGCGTTAGCCAAATTGCCGGACCTCACCCCGCGTGAGCGACAGATAGTGGAGGCCCTTGCCGCCCGCATTACAGGCAAGCTGCTGCACGGCCCGATAGAATGGTTGAAGGCGCAGGCCGCAGAGCAAGTGGAGCCTGAATACGACATAGAAGCAGTGGGCAAGTCGCAGTTGGCCCGCCTTTTCTACACGAAAGAAGAGACATATTCGGAAGGAACGGACAAAGATGCCGAGTGAAGTGATCGAGCAATCAGCTAATGAGCTTGAAGCGCCGCGTTTTATCCATTACCTTTTCTTGAAAGCTGACCCCGAGTGGCGCAGGCTTCCAGAGGAGGTTCGCACCCGTGGCAAGAAAGAGTTTGCACAGATCGTCGAGCAATCAGCAGGAGTGCAGACATTTTCCTACAGCACACTCGGTCTGAAAGCAGATGCTGACCTTATGCTCTGGCGTATCGCTGATTCTCTTGACACCTTGCAGGAGATGCTGGCTCAGATGCTGCAAACAGGGCTGGGCAGATACTTACAAATCTCCCATTCCCTTTTCGGCATGACGCGCCCTTCCAGTTACACCAAGCGGCGCACCACGCAAGAGCAAGCGGTTGACGAAGAAGAGCGGATGCGCTATCTCACTGTCTATCCCTTCAGCAAAACCACAGAATGGTACCTTATGAGCCGGGAAGCGCGCCAGGGGATGATGAACGAGCATATGCGGGTGGGCCACGAGTACGCCAAAGTGCGCCAGGTGCTTCTTTATACCACAGGGCTCGACGACCAGGAGTTCGTAGTCGCATACGAAACAGATGATCTTTACGAGTACCAGGGGCTGCTTATCGCCTTGCGCTCGACCGAAGCGCGGCGCTACACGCTCAAAGACCAGCCGGTCTTCACCTGCATCCACCGCCCTCTACCGGAAGCGCTGGCGCTTCTTGGCTAGTGATTTTCTGCCGCCTCGCTTTGTGAAATGGAGCTAACGGGATATGTCTACTGAGCAGGCCCGGTTTATGAAGGCGTGCCGCCTCGAACGCGCAGACACCACGCCCGTCTGGTTCATGCGGCAAGCTGGGCGCGTGCTGCCCGAGTACCGCAAGATACGCGAGCAGTATAACCTTATCGAGATATGCCGCAGGCCGGAGCTGTGCGCCGAGGTTACTTTGCAGCCGGTGCGCAGGCTTGGGGTGGACGCCGCTGTTATGTTCGCTGATATTATGCTCCCCCTCATCGGCATCGGCGTTGACCTACAACTGGTGGATGGCGTGGGGCCTGTCATTGCCGACCCCGTACGAGGGGCATCAGGGCTTGGCGTGCTACGCCCTATCGAGCCGGAAGAAGACGTGCCCTTTGTGCTGGAGGCTGTGCGCGCGGCCAAAGAAGAGCTCGGCGACAAAACGCCGCTCATAGGCTTCTCCGGCGCGCCTTTCACCCTGGCAGCCTACCTCGTGGAAGGCAAACCTTCCAGAGAGTTCGGCAAAACCAAAGCGATGATGTACGGCGCGCCGGACCTCTGGCACAGCTTGATGGAGCGGCTTACAGCCATCATGCTGAGCTACTTGCACGCCCAGGTAGATGCAGGCGTGGACGCTCTACAGCTGTTCGACAGCTGGGTCGGCGCTCTCAGTCCCGGGGACTACGCCGCTTACGTGGAGCCATACTCGCGTCGCATCATTTCTTCGCTACACGAGCGGGGCGTGCCTTTCATCCACTTCGGCACAGGCACCGCCACCCTCCTCGATCAGATGAAAGACGATGGCGCGACCACTATTGGCGTGGATTGGCGCATACCCCTGGATGTAGCCTGGCAGCGCATAGGCTATCACCTCGGCATACAGGGCAATCTCGACCCATGCACCCTCCTCGGGCCTGCCGAAGTGATGGAGGAGCAGGCGCTCGATGTGCTGCACCGCGCCGCGGGCAGGCCAGGGCACATCTTCAACCTGGGGCACGGCGTTATGCCCGACACTCCTCTTGACAACCTGGTTCGGCTGGTGGATTTCGTGCACGAGCAAGGGGCGAGCAACGAGTGCTGAGGGCTGAGTATGCTAAGGTTACTAATCCCTCATCCCTAACCCCTCGTCACTCCGTCCCCAGTCCTCAGCACTGAGCAGACCGCACCCAGAAAGGAGCAATCAATGTTAGAGACAGATAAGCCAGTAGGTGTGCTGTTGATGGCTTACGGCACACCGGAGACCTCGGAACAGGTAGAGCCATACTTCACCCACATTCGCGGCGGGCGCGTACCTTCACCCCAGGCTGTTGAGCATCTGCGCGAGCGGTATAGAGCGGTGGGCGGCAAAACTCAGCTACTGGAGATAACCAACGAGGTCGCCTCGAAACTACAGGAGAAGCTGCGTAGCGACGGGGGCAACCTCAACGTCTACGCGGGTATGAAGCACTGGCACCCCTACATAGGCGACATCATGCAAACTATGGCCGCGGACGGCGTGGGCCGTGTGGTGGCCTTCGCCCTCGCACCCCACTGCTCGCGCATCAGTCTCGGCGGCTATCGCAAAGCGGTAGATGAAGCGCAGGAAAAGCTTGGACAGCCCTTTGATATACCCTTCATCAAGTGCTGGCACCACAATCCGCTCTTCCGCAAGATGATGGTCGGCTTGGTGCGTGAAGGTTTGGAGCAGTTCCCCGAGGAGGTGCGCGACGAGGTAACAGTTGTTTTCAGCGCGCACAGCCTCCCCGTGCGCATCAGAGAATGGAATGATCCCTACGAGCGGCAACTGCTGGAAAGCAGCGCGGCTGTCGCGGCTGAAGTGGGCGTGCGCGACTGGCGTTTCGCCTTCCAGAGCGCGGGCAACACGGGCGAGCCGTGGCTCGGCCCCGACATAGTAGATTTCCTGGAAACTCTGCGCACAGAAGGAAAACAGTACCTGCTTCAGGTACCTATAGGCTTCGTCTCCGACCACCTTGAGATCCTTTTCGACATAGACATCGAGGCTAAAAGCAAGGCGAACGAGCTTGGCATCACTCTGCACCGCACCCAGCTTCCCAACGCCCGGCCCGACTTCATAGATGTGCTCGCCTCGGTGGTGAAGGAGAATCTGGAAGCGCCCACGCCCTGCTGGTGCTATCCTTCGCTAACGGGCGAGCCGGTCAACTTCGTCGATACGATGAGCGCTACAAGGCGATGAACAAGGGGGACGTGGCGAGTACAATAACCACAGGCACCCACACATTAACTCTGGGCACACGTGCCAGCAAGCTTGCGCTCATGCAAGCTGAGATAGTGCGCGCCGCCCTTCTCGTGCTGCGCCCAGAGATCGAGATAAACTTCAAGGAGATCACCACCAGAGGAGATGCCGTGCAGGACCGTCCTCTGAGCCAGATAGGTGGCAACGGACTCTTTGTCACCCAGATAGAGGCCGCTTTGCGCGCAGGGGAGATAGCGCTGGCGGTACACAGCGCCAAAGACCTCTCTTCCACTTTGCCGCCCGATATGGCGCTGGCCGCCTTCCTGCCACGCGCCGACCCGCGCGATGTGCTGGTGTCGCAGGAGGGCGCGACCCTTAGCGACCTACCGTCCGGCGCACGCATCGGCACGAGCAGCCCGCGCCGCGCCTGCCAGCTCACAGCCTTGCGCCCCGACTTACAGCTGCTTGACATCAGAGGCAACGTTGACACACGCCTCCGAAAGCTGCGCGGAGGCGAGTACGATGCTATCTTGCTGGCAGCGGCGGGCCTCGAGCGTCTAGGCCTGCTCGACGCTATCACGGAGTGGCTCGATCCTGACATAATGCTTCCTGCTGTGGCCCAGGGAGTTCTCGCCGTAGAAGTGCGCGCCGGCGACACTTATATGGTGGAGCTGATAAGCAGCCTCAGCGATCCGCAGACAACAGTCGCTGTATGCGCAGAGAGAGCCTTCCTCGCCTCTGTAGGGGGCGGCTGCTCCCTCCCTGTGGGCGCGTACGCAACGCTGAATGGCGAGAGCTTACGCCTGCGCGGCATGCTAGGGGCACCTGACGGGCGCATCGTCAGAGGTGAGCTAACAGGCCCACTCGCAGAAGCTGAGACGCTGGGCGCGGCCCTGGCTGGCGAGTTGCTGACAAATGGAGGGCAGGAGTTGATAGATGCGGCTGAGGCGGAAATCGGGTGAGCGAGGCGCAAGGTACAGCTAAGTCGCGCCTGCCTCTTAAAGGCAAGAGGATCGTAGTGACACGAGCCAGGGAGCAATCCGCGAGCCTCGTTGAGCAGCTACGCGGCCTCGGCGCGCTGCCGGTGGAGTGCCCGGCTATCAGGATAGCGCCTTTGCGGGACTTTGCGCGGCTTGACGCGGCAATTGAAGAGCTTGCGAGCTACGACTGGGTTATCTTCACAAGCGTCAACGGAGTGCGAGCGGTCGCTTCGCGCATGGCGGAGCTTGGCAAAGACGCTGCTGTGCTAGCCACGCGCAAAGTGGCGGCAATAGGGCCAGCCACTCGTGCACGGCTTGAGGAGTTGGGCCTCGCACCCACTTTCATGCCCGACAGCTACGTGGCGGAGGCGATAATCGAGCAGATTGGGGACGTGGGCGGCTGCCGTCTGCTCCTCCCGCGAGCCGATATCGCCCGTCACGCGCTGGCGCAGGGGCTGCGGGAGCGCGGCGCACTGGTAGATGAAGTGGCCGCTTACAAGACTGTGCACGGCGAAGGAGCCGCCGCCCTTCTCGACCTTCTCAGGTCAGCCTCCGTAGATGCAGTCACCTTCACAAGCTCTTCCACCGTGCGATATACGATCAGCAGCCTGACCCAGGCAGGCGCCGGTGAGCAAGAAGCCGCAAATCTGATGAACAGCGCGGCGGTGGTATGCATCGGCCCTATAACGGCAGCTACAGCGGCAGAGTGCGGGTTGAACGTTACGGCTGTAGCCGAAGAATACACTGCAAATGGACTGGTGGAAGCCCTGGTTCAGCTATTCGCAGACGCGCCAGGAGGTAGCACATGCTGGGCGAAAAGAGAGATATAGCAGGCGAGGCATCCGCACTCACAAGCAGACCTCGCAGATTGAGGCGCAGCGCCTCTCTCAGGAGGATGGTGCGCGAGACTACGCTGTCGGCGGACGATTTCATCTACCCCCTTTTTGTGGTAGAGGGCGAGGGCGCGGTCAACACAATTAGCTCGATGCCTGGGCAGGCACAGCGCTCGGTAGATATGCTTGCGCCTGAGCTTGAGGAGATCATCTCGCTCGGCATACCTGCGGTCTTGCTCTTCGGCATTCCTGACGAGAAGGACGCTACGGGCAGCCTGTCGTGGAGCGGGCACGGCCCTGTGCAGCGCGCGATAGAAGCTATCAAGAGGCAATCACCCGGTACAATAGTCATCGCTGACGTCTGCCTCTGCGAATATACGGACCATGGACACTGCGGGGTGCTCTCCCAGGCAGGTGAGGTGATCAACGATGACACACTGCCCCTCCTTGCCCGCTCGGCGGTGTCGTTCGCTGACGCGGGAGCAGATATCGTCGCCCCCAGCGCCATGATGGACGGGCAGGTAGCTGCCATCCGCGCAAGGCTTGACGTAGCGGGGCACGACCAGGTGCCTGTGCTCGCCTACGCCGCCAAGTTCGCCTCGGCCTTCTACGGTCCGTTTCGGGAGGCGGCAGAGTCGGCTCCGCAATTTGGCGACCGCCGCGCTTATCAGATGGACCCGGCCAACAGGCGCGAGGCTATGCGCGAGGTTGCCCTGGATGTAGAGGAGGGAGCCGACATGCTGATGGTGAAACCGGCCACTCCCTACCTTGATATAATCCGCGAAGTGCGCGACCGCTACGACCTGCCGCTGGCAGCGTACCAGGTGAGTGGAGAGTACGCCATGCTCAAGGCTGCGGGGATGAACGGCTGGATAGACGAGCGGCGGGCGGCTATCGAGAGCCTGGTAGCGATCAAGCGTGCAGGTGCAGACATGATCATCACCTACTATGCCAAAGAAGCCGCACGCTGGCTCAAAGAAGGAACCTAGCTATATGACAGAGGCGCGAACCGAGCGCTCCACGCTCCTATTTGCGAAAGCGCAAAGGTTGATGCCGGGCGGCGTCAACAGCCCTGTGCGCGCCTTTCGTGCGGTCGGTGGCGTGCCACCCTTTATTGAGCGGGGTGAAGGGCCTTACCTCTACGATGTGGACGGCAACCGCTACATAGACTATGTTCTCTCCTGGGGGCCGCTCATCCTGGGGCACGCCGACCCTGCTGTCGTGCAGGCTATCACCGAGCAAGCGAGCAAAGGCACATCGTTCGGTGCGCCCACCGAGCTTGAAAACGAGTTAGCCACTCTCATCGTGGAGGCAGTCTCTTCCATCGAGATGGTGCGCTTTGTCTCATCGGGCACAGAGGCTACAATGAGCGCGCTGCGGCTGGCGCGTGCATACACAGGCAAGCGCAAAGTGGTCAAGTTTGCGGGGTGCTACCACGGCCACGTAGACTCTCTGCTGGTGCAGGCAGGCTCAGGTGTGGCTACGCTCGGCCTGCCCGACAGCCCAGGGGTCACACCAGGCACGACCGCCGACACTCTCAGCGCCCCATACAACGATCTCGAAGCGGTGCGAGAAGCGCTTGAAGCGCACAGCGGCAGCGTGGCTGCCGTTATAGTGGAGCCGGTGGCGGGTAATATGGGGTTGGTGCTTCCTGATCCTGGCTTTTTAGAAGGATTGCGACAGCTTACCTTTGAGCACAGAGCCTTGCTGATCTTCGACGAAGTAATGACGGGTTTCAGGGTAGCGCATGGAGGAGCGCAGGCGCTCTTCGGCGTCACGCCCGATCTGACCTGCCTCGGCAAAGTCATAGGCGGCGGCTTACCTGTGGCTGCTTACGGAGGCAGCGCGGAGATCATGGGGCACGTTGCCCCAGCAGGGGCGATGTACCAGGCGGGGACCCTCTCAGGCAATCCGCTCGCAATGTCGGCAGGGATAGCCACACTGCGCCAGTTAACTCGACCAGGTGTATACGAGCAGCTGGCACAAAGCGCAAACTCGCTGGCTGGCGGCTTCGGCTCTGCGGCGCAGCGGCTCGGCGTTCCTCTGCGCGCAACGTCAGCAGGCAGCATGTGGGGTTTCTTCTTCACCGAAGAGCCTGTCACTAACTACATAGAAGCCAGAAAAGCCAACGCCGGTCTGTATGCGAGCTTCTTTCACGGTATGCTATCGCGTGGCATATATCTGGCCCCATCACAGTTCGAATCGGCATTCGTCTCCACACAGCACGGCAAAGAGGAGGTTAACGCCACTCTCAGAGCAGCAGAAGAGCTTCTTGAGGAGTTGACACGCGCCTGAGTTGTGGCGTCCAGTCGGTGCGCTTCGTTGATGCACCCACAGGCGGCCTTGCTGTCGCTCTGGCCGGGAACCGCTCCCTCGCTAAGGCAGATCGCTGGAGCGGCGCACAGGGGGAATGAGGGATAACTCCGCCTGTCAGGAATGCAGCCCTAACCGTTCTACTATTGCGCCGATCTTGCCGCGCGAGTAGGCCAGGCCGTGGTAGAGCGTCACCGCGCCGTTGGCCCAGCGCACGTAGAGGTCCTGCCTGCCCGTTATCCGAGCCACCAGGAACAACCTGTGGCTCCAGGCGCTGATCGTGCTCCTCATCCGGTAGATCAGCTTGCGCCGGAAGGAGAGCGTCTTGGCATCCGGTCTGACACGCTTGAGGGGTTGCACCCCGAAGCGATGCCAGGTAAGCCTGTATGCAAGGCCCTCACGGCGCTGACGGAAGCCGGCAGCCTGGGTCTGCTCCACAAACTTTTCGTCAACGGGCCTCAACGTAAGGCGGCCTTCGCTGATAGCGCGCGCCACCAGCGTCGCCAGCACCGGCGAGCGAACTATAACCACGTTTGTGCCTCGCCCGTCGGAGGAATACGGCTCAACCCAGGCGTCTCCAAAGGAGATATCTGCCGTCTCAGCCACAACATCATCACAGAAGTTGCACGCCGAGTGCTGGAAGAAGCCCGACCCCCAATCGCCCTCCGCAAGACGAGACCACTCCTGCTGCACAGTGCGGCCATCGCGCAAAGTAAAATGGGCCGTGTACCAGCTTGCGGGGCGGCTGGGGTCTTTCAGGCGGTAATCGACACGCTGAATATCTCCAACTGATACACCCATCTGCCAGGCAAAGCTCTCTATCAGGCGAGCGCTTTTCATGTGGCCGCAGAACAAACCGAGGGTGAAGGCAACGCGCTCATGGATCACCGGGTCTTCCTGCCGCAAGAGGTGAACGGCCTTGATGAAGCATGGGATGCCCACCACAGCGTAGCGACCTGCAACCGCGCGAATAGTTCTGATCACTTCTGACAGCTCAACAGGATAGTAGCGAGACTTTGCCCCGGCGCGCACTTCTTCTTCGGTGCGGGATATCCGATAACGAAAGAATTTGCCGTCGCTCCGGGGATTATTGCTCGCCACCACGTGAGCCACGCCGTCAACCAGCCCTTTGCGCAGCAACTCTGTCGCCGCCCAGGTAACCATACCGCCTGAACTACCATCTTCGCGAAATGGCTCCTCAGCCACGTAGCCAACGTAGGCTGTCCGAAAGCGACCTATGAGCAAGTCGCTCTGCTCGGCATCGGGATAGAGCGCCGCCGCCAACTGCGTTTCGTTCGTTGCGGCGGGTGAAAAAGGGCATGTCCGCGCAAAACTCTCGGAACGACCACGCAGCCACGCCGCCGAAGCTGCGGGCTGTAGCTGGCCGTACAGGTTCAACTTCATCTGCGAGCCTGGTTCCGCCGCCTGAGCCACACAACTACCACAGCCGATGCACAGCCCGGAGCGCACGATGTCGCGGGGGCTGAGGGGGATGATCATCCTGGAAGTGGGTGTTGTCATAGCATCAGGCCAGCGCTTTATCAAGGTACGCCTTCGATCTCTGGCGCAGGCAATTAATTCTCTGGAGGATTGTGGTTCCCAGCGGCTCGCTCAAGCGAGCATTATAGATAGAAGGAGATGCGCCCTCCGAGAAGAGGTGTTGCTCACCCCCAACTGTCGCCATGAGGTCGCGAACCTTGATGGACCGGTAGGAGGAGTTCTCGCAAACAAAAGGCTTTTCATTGCGGAGGGCAAAGATGCAGCCGTGGAAGAAGTTGGTAGCAACCGCCTCCGCGCGGGCCATGAAGTGCGCGAAGTCATCGGGGCCGGCGGTAATCCACTGTTCGTCGGCCCAATCGTTGCGGTAGCCTATACTCACCAACCTGTAACCTTGTGACCTGGCCCATCGCTGCACCTCTCTGCTGAACCACCCACTGAAGTTGTGTCCATAGACGGCTATGTATGGCTCTCGCATCTCCGGCTCCGCTCCTTGAGGCACCGGAAGAAACTGGAGGCAAGGATCGAGCACCAGATCAGGCTCGCGGCCCAGCGCACTTCTAATGATGCTCTGCGAGTTCTCATCGCGCACAGAAATCAGCTCAAAGTTGCGTAGCAAATCTGCCCAGAACGGTTCCAGCCCTGCTGATGCCGGATAACTGCCAAAGCTGGCCGCATAAGAAATCAGGCGCGCCGCCCGGAGGCGATCTCCAAAGAAGAGAGAGCAACCACTATACCCACTATACCATGGGTGCCTCAAGTTCCAAACCTCGTCACTGCCGACTACGACCAGATCGTAGCTCTCCATCTCGGTGGGGTTCTCCAGGGCGAAAGGTGGGGAAGAGGGGAGCGCGGCAAAGGCGCGAAAGAAGTTGCGTGTTTTGCGACTGTATAGGCGATAATCGGACTCAGGCGCAGGTGTGGGTAGAACCGGGCGGAGAGCGCACTTCCATTCGGCTAGGTTAACCCGGCGAGAGTAGTGGTCAAGGAGAACGGCATCATGCCCGTACTCTCGCAACGCCCCCACCAGGCAGCGAGCCTGCCAGTATGAGCCGTAGTTAATACAGCGGTGGAATGTCAGCACGCCGATCTTCAGGGCAGCCATCTCTTTCAAGATCATCCTTCTCTTACCGTTGGCTTTTTGTTGCAGTGTAGGACAATGGACGGTCTGCGGGCCAAAGTAGCACAATGTACCGCGCCGAAGAGATGCTCTACTTGTGCATCTTGGTCACGTACCGCATCATGGGGATCAGTAGACATACCGCAGCACAGACTGAACATCTGCCACCACAGCCGCTGCCCAATGGCTCAAATAATGTATAACATAATATCACGGCTCAGCAATACCGGCAATGAGCGTCGGACAACCAGGGCTTTGTCAAAGCCAGCTTGCGATGTGCCGTCCCGATGTTGTCATCCTGAACGGAGTGAAGAATGTAAAGAGCTATGCTTCGTACTATGTCAGCTGTTCTAGATTCTCCGCTACGCTCAGAATGACACTGGGCAGTGCCTGCGCTTTCGTTGAACAGAGATCACGCAATAGAGTTGCTTTGCGCCAACCTGCGTAAGGTGAGCTCTTTGGACGCTGCAATTATCCTCTTATAATAGGCTTGCACAATCCCCACAGAAAGGAAACAGCATCTTATGCCACAGATTGATTTTTCACACTTCTATCCGTATGCCAAGCTCAAGACGTTCCTCGAAGCGACGGCCGGTGAATTTCCCGACCTGGTTTCTATATCCACAGTTGGGCGCTCACACGAAGGCCGCGACATCCTCCTTGCTACAGTTACAAACAAGGCTACCGGAGCAGATATTGAGAAGCCCGCCTACTGGATAGACGCAAATATACACGCAGGGGAAGTCACAGGCTCAGTTGTTGCCCTATACACTATCTATCGCTATGCCTCCGAATACGGCAAGGACCCTCGTATTACCGCTCTGCTGGACGACTACGTCATATACATACTGCCCCGCATTTCCGTAGACGGCGCAGAGAAGTACCTCACCTCGCCCCACGCCTTACGCTCCTCTACGAGACGGTACCCCTACACAGAGGATCGTGAGGGACTGTACCCCGAGGATGTGGACGGCGATGGCAAGATACTCCAGATGCGTATAGAGAATCCGAACGGTAACTGGAAAATGTCGGAGCAAGACTCCCGCGTGATGCTGCGGCGAGAGCCGGACGAAAGAGGCGGTAAATACTATCACCTCATTACGGAGGGAGTTATCAACGATTGGGACGGGCACCAGATAAAGATGGCTCCGCCACGCGAAGGGCTAGACCTGAACCGCAACTTCCCTTATGACTGGGCACCGGAAGGCCAGCAGCGAGGTGCAGGCGACTACCCATTCTCTGAGCCTGAAACCCGCACTCAGGCCGAGTTCTGGGCCGCCCACCGTAACATCAACGGCTTTCTAACCTACCACACCTATGCCGGCCTCATCTTACGCCCCTACTCGACCCACCCCGATGACCACTTCGCCACCCACGACCTCGATATATTCAAGATGATAGGCGAGCGAGGCACCGAGTTGACAGGCTATCCCTGTGTTTCAGTCTACCACGGCTTCGCATACGACCCCAAGGAGCCGATGCACGGCGCACAGGACGATTACCTCTTCGATTTCTACGGCTGGTTCGGCTTTACCACCGAGCTATGGGATCCGATAAAGGCGGCAGGCATCGAGTTAGACCCCCTGAAACATATAGATTGGGCGAGACATCACCCGGAGGAGGATGACCTCAAGCTGATGCGCTGGAACGACGAGGAACTGGAAGGCAAAGGCTTCACACCCTGGCGGCCTTTCACACACCCGCAGCTGGGCGCGCTGGAGATAGGCGGCTGGGATCTGAAAAACTACTGGACTAACGCCCCTGCCCATTACCTCCCCGGAATCTGTGAGCAGCACAGCAGCTTTACCCTGGCACATGCCCTCATGTCACCTTGCCTGGAGTTTCGCAGTAGACAGGTCGAAAAGGAAGCAGAAGGCATTTACAAAATAACAGCAATAGTGGCTAACAAAGGCTTTCTGCCGAGCTACACAAGCAAACGCGCCCATGAGCGTAAAATCGTGCGCCCTATCTCCGTGCGCCTCACTCTACCACCCGGTGCAGTACTGAGAGGAGGCAAGCGCGAGCAGGAGGTAGATCAGCTGGAAGGGCGTAGCAACAAGATTTGGCGGGGCTTCTACGGCTCCTCAAATCTGACGGATAATGAGGCGCGGCTGGAATGGATAGTGCGAGCCTCACCTGGCCTCGAAGCCGAAATAGAAGTCAGAAGCGACCGCGCGGGCATCATTCGCACCCTTATAAAGCTCGAATGAGGAAACAGTAACTGTTCAGAATAGGGGTGAGGGTGCGTTGGGGGTGAAGGTAGGTGAACGCTACCCCTTGAAGATTGCCACACCCTTATTCTGAACTCTTGCAGGAAACAGTCTGCTGGATTGCGAGTGTAGAGGATGATATAATTGAGTGAGATCCAGCGCCGCAGGTCTTAGGTAGGCGCAGTGAGAGGGTTGCCCCAGTTGAGCGTACATACCAACCATATGAGCGCAGCGGATATTCGCTTGATGCTGGACCGCGAGCGCTACGAAGCGTTGGCGGTGCGCGATCCTATCGCCATCGCCAACGCAGCAGAGAGGTATAATACGCTCGACTCGGTGCTGGCGACCTTTCCCGAAACAGAGGTTATAGATCTGTACAGGCCTCTACTCTCTGTGTCACAAGCCTCCAAACTGTTGGGATACAAGCCCAAAGAAGTACGCAGGCTCCTGGGCCAGGGCAAAATATCGGGCAAGAAGGTGGGAAGCGAGTGGCGCATCCCGCTAAAAGCAGTATTGTGAAACAGCTTTCTAATCACTCAATCCTCACGATAAACTCGCATGTGATCGCCTTCGCAATACAGAGAAGGAGCGACAGCACAATAAGGAGCAGAGACAATGGCTACTGACACAGCAGCTTCAGCAGCGCACGCAACAGGCGAGGAGTTCGTCTCTGAACGGATAAAGGCGGTGCCGCCATCCGGCATACGCAAGTTCTTTGATATTGTCGCCACCATGAAGGACGTTATCTCCCTGGGCATCGGCGAGCCTGACTTTGTGACGCCTGAGCCTATTGTGCGAGCAGGTGTAAAGTCGCTTGAGGCGGGCCACACAAGCTACACTTCTAACTCAGGCATCCTTGAGCTGCGCCAGTTGTTGGCGCACCAGATAGAGAAGCTGTACAACGTCAGCTACAGCGCAGAAAATGAACTGCTGGTGACTGTTGGCGTAAGTGAGGCATTGGGGCTTGCGCTCATGGCAGTCATGGAGCCTGGCGACGAGGTGATTGTACCTGAGCCTTGCTTCGTGGCCTACCAGCCGTCGGTTATCTTCGCGGGCGGCAAGCCGGTGGCGGCGCCCACCTATGTCACGCAGAGCTTTCAAGTCACAGTAGATGACCTTGAGAAGGCTCGTACGCGCCACAGCAAGGCGTTACTGCTCGGATACCCCAACAACCCTACAGGAGCGGTCCTGGAGCGTTCCAGACTTGCGGAGATCGCTGAATGGGCAGCAGCGCACAGCCTTGTGGTTATTTCTGACGAAATATACGACCGTCTGGTCTACGGCATCGAGCACACTTGCTTCGCGTCGCTCCCAGGTATGAAGGAGCGCACTATTTTGCTCGGTGGTTTCTCCAAGTCCTACGCGATGACCGGGTGGCGCATCGGCTATGCGGCAGCGCCGCCTGCCATACTCGCTACGATGAGGAAAATCCACCAGTACATGATCATGTCGGCCCCCACGACGGGACAGGAAGCTGCGATCGAGGCGTTAAAGTCGGGAGAGCCTTATGTGGAGGCTATGCGCGAAGAGTATGATCGCCGCCGGCGCGTGATAGTGGACGGCTTCAACAGGCTGGGGCTGCACTGCTTTGAGCCTCGGGGCGCTTTCTACGCCTTCCCATCAATAGAATCCACCGGCCTCTCAGATGAAGCATTCTGCGAGCGCTTGCTGGCGGAGGAGAAAGTGGCGGTGGTGCCAGGCTCAGCCTTCGGCGCGTCGGGCGCAGGCCACGTGCGCGCTTCCTATGCCACATCGCTCCCCAATATAGAGGAAGCGCTGACGCGCATCGAACGCTTCCTCTCCAGGCTGAAAGCTGAGAAAGAGTAAGCTCAGGGAAGGTTCAGCGCCAGTGACTCCAGGGCAAGGCGGGGGTTGACATTCTCCAGTAGCTGCTGGCGTGTCCGCTGGATCAGGGCGACAGCCTCCGAAGCTTGTTTGAGCGTCACTTTGCCCGCGAGTGATTGCAGCGTTGTCAGCTGATCTATGCTCATCGCAAGCTCGGGTGCGGCGGCTTTCACGACCATCACATCGCGCCACCAGCTCTCCCATGTGTCGAGGATGGCATACAGGTCAGAACGTGCATCTGTAAAAAGCTTGGCATAACGGGTCGCGGTATTGATCCTGTCAACAATCGGCGCGCTGGACAAAAGCGCAATCTCCTCCAGCGCTCCCCGCCGCCTGGCAAACGCGTCTCGTTCCGAGTGCAGCCGCACAGCGTAGCCTAGCCGCCCCCCCGACAAAGCAGCCAACGTCACCGCCTGCTCATCTTCAACTCCCCAATCTGCCGTAAGTCTCGATGCTAACAGAGATTTCGGCAGATCTCTGAGCGGTACTTGCATGCAGCGCGAGGAAATGGTCGGCAGCACCGAGCCTTCATCATCGGCCAGCAATATCAGGATGCTATGGCCCGGTGGCTCTTCCAGGGTCTTGAGTAAGGCGTTCGATGCCTCTTCGTTCATCCAATCCGCATCCCCGATGATGTACACCTTCCACCTCCCTGAGTGTGGGCTGAGGCCGACGTTTTGCTGCATCTCGCGTATTATGTCAATCTTTAGCTCTTTAGCAGGCACTCCCTTACCCTTGCCGCTCTCACTAATAGCACGCGCCTGGCTCTCCAGGTTGACCTCGACAATATCGGGGTGGGTGCCGCGAGCAATACGGCTGCAAGACGAGCAAAGACCGCAGGGCGCTGAAGGCCAGATTTGCCCGGCGGGCGGTTCAGACTGGCAATTGAGGGTCATAGCAAAGGCCATCGCCAGCGTTCTCTTGCCGATCCCCTCCGGTCCCGTGAAAAGAAAGGCGTGAGAGAGCCGATTAGAGCGCAAGGAGCTACTTAGCATGTGAATAGCGCGCTCATGGCCGATGACCGGCCAGCCGGACGGCTCTGCCTGTAAATTATGTGGAGGAGAAGGTATCATAATCGGCAAAGGCTAGCGCCGCGCAGGGGCTGCCTTTGGCGCAACGGCAGAAGGCTGAGGTCCGAGCGCTATGTTGAGCTTGCGGCGGTCTTCGCTGGTGAGGATGGCGCTTATATCAAGGCCGGATTCGCGGGCAGCGTCCATGTCGTACTGCAACTCCTTGACCGTTTCCCTAGTTTCGTTTAACGGTATCGCCGGGAAGGAGCAGCTCTGAAGCTCAAGCTCAGGGTTGCGCGTAAAGACGATCAGACCTTTGACAGGCACAGCAGGCTTACCACTCGCGCTGAGTAGCTGCTGTACTGCCTGGATGGATGCGCTCAGGCTCGCACTCGGATTGCCAATGGAGGGCTTTACACCTGTGAACTTGTCTATGAGGTTGCTCTGGCTCTTCCAGCGGTCACCTTTTTCCGAGCCTGTGCAGCTTACAGGCCCTATCGCATCACTCGTCTGTATAACGACCACACCAGAGGGCGTGATAAGCATGTGCTCTATAACCTGTTCGCCCTGCCTGGCAAAGTGGTGAAAGCTGTATTTATTGTTGAGGCCCTTCAACTCGGCGTTCAGTTGGTGGTCAGCACGCGGGGTGTTCGCCATCCGCTTCTGGTTATTGCGGCCCATAGCCCAGAATGGCAGACCTATGATCAGAAAAGGGTATGCAAGATAGACAAGAAAGTACGCGGAGGTAAAGCTACCGACGAGTGAGATCAGGAACGATACAAGTATGCAAATCATCCCTATCCGCTGAGTGCGCGAGGCCTTCTTGACGAGCGTTTTCCAATATTCTTCATGAGTAACGACATTCATGCGTAGGGAGTATGTTCCTTTCACAGGAGGTCAGCATAGCGCGCCGAGAAGCCGTGCCTGTAGCGGCTAATGTACCCCGCAGGCGGTTACTTGCTTGATGCGCTATTAGCTCCATGCTAAACTAAGCTTGTGATTCAGTCTAACACAAGCGCGGCTCCGCTTCAAGAAGAAGAGCGCAGTCCTGACCTCACAGTGGTGGTTGTCAGTTGGAATGTAGGTGAGATGCTTGGCCGGTGCCTGCAGGCCCTGTTCTCACCTGCTGTTAGCGGTGAGCTACAGGTCGAAGTTATCGTAGTAGATAACGCCTCACGTGATGCGAGCGCGCAGGTCGCCCGCAGCTTTCCAGGCGTGAGGCTTATAGAGATGCGCGCGAACCTCGGATATGGCCGCGCCAGTAACGCTGGCCTGCGGGCGGCTAGAGGCAAACATCTGCTGGTATTGAATCCTGACACCATTCCGCAGTCCGGCTGCCTGGAAACGCTTGCCTGCTTCGCGAACGGCCACCCCCACGCGGGCATAGTTGCGCCCAGGCTGCTCAACGCCGACGGCACAACCCAACAAGCCGCCTTTCGCTTCCCAACGCTGGCAATGGCCGCTCTGGACCTCTTTCCTTTACCAGGGATCGTGCCGGGCCGTGTACGCGCAAGGATAGCCCACTCGTGGCTAAATGGTAGGTATCAGCAAGAACAAGTAGCAAGCAAGCCGTTCAAGATCAACCATCCACTCGGCGCGTGTATGCTCCTGAACCGAGGCGCGTATAAAGCCCTGGGGGGCTTCAGCGAAGAGCTATTTATGTATGCGGAAGAGATAGACCTTGCGATACGCTACGCGCGCGCGGGCTGGCAGTGCTGGCAAGTGCCCGCCGCACAGGTGATTCACATCGGGGGGCAAAGTACGCGGCAAGCGCCCGATAGGATGTTCGTAGAATTGTGGCGTTCGCGCCTCTACATCTACAAGAGGTACTACTCACTCCCGGCGCGGCTTGCTCTCTCAGCGTTGCTGACAACTGCCCAGTTACGCGATCTGGCATTCACATGGCTCGCAACGAGGCGCGCGCGTATTCCACCCATAGAAGCCAGGAGGAGCAACCGCCGCGCACGAGCCGTGCTGAGGCTGGTATTCCATAGATGAGCAACCAGGCACTTACCATCATAGCTCTCGCGTGGCACGAAGCCGCCCACCTTGTGCCCTGCTTTCGCAGCCTTGCGCCTCTCATCGCGGCAACAAACGCTCGAACCCTGATCGTGCTCGATGCCGAAGCCGATGAGGAAACTGCCAGCGCTGCTAGAAGAGTAGCCGAGAAGGTGGTGACGCATGAGTTTGTCAACTTCTCAGCGCAGCGCAACTATGCCCTCGACCAGGCGCGCACCGGATGGGTCCTATTTATAGACGCTGATGAGCGGTGCACATCACGCCTTGCCACAGAGATAGCAGCTGTGCTGGCCCAACCAGGTTGCGCAGCCTACAGAGTACCGAGGCGCAACTTCTTCTTCAAGCATGAAGTGAGGCACACAGGCTGGTACCCCGACTACCAGATCAGGCTCTTACAGCGAGCACACTGTCGCTACGACCAAGCCCGCCAGGTACACGAGCTGCCCGAAGTAGAGGGTCCCATTGGCACACTCCACGCGCCCTTGATCCATTTCAACTACGATAACTGGGCGCAGTTTCTGGCGAAGCAGAGGGCTTATTCGGCTTTAGAGGCTCGCGCCCTCTTTAACGCGGGGAGAGAGGCGCGACTACGCAGTCTGATTGGTCAGCCACTTCGAGAGTTCAAGCGCCGCTACATTGACTACAGCGGATATAAAGATGGACCGCTCGGCCTTGCGCTCTCATTCGCAATGAGCTTGTACGTGGCACAAACGTATCGCAAGCTGCTGATATTGCAAAGAAGGGTGAAAGGTGAAACGTGAGGGATTAAGGACATATTATCTTTATCCTCAACTTACGCAATAGGCAATACTCATTACGCTGCACGTCTCACGCCCCACGAGTCCCTTTCCACACTCTTTCCACAAATTGACAGCGCGCTCTCGCCGCGATATATTTGCGCCAGTCCGGTTGCTCCAATGCCATTACCGGGGCGGGAGGCGAACGAGGAGTGCACACCTCGCGAGCGAAAGGAGCTGGCAATGACCTTATCAACTTGCGCGAAACTAAGCAGGCACGCGAAACGAAGGAGTGCGCAAAGCAACTTATCTGCGGACGATCTGGAGCTAGTTCGCCGGTACGGTGTCCTCGAGCACCGCACAGGTGTCCTCTTCTACTTCGTTCGCAAACGAGATGTAGAGCGTTTTCGCCGCGTCGAGCCTCGCCTGCCGATGTTACAGGGTGTGGTGCTGATCATGTCGAATGACGATACGATTATCACGATCTACCGCAACAGTCATGCGCTGAAAGATATACGTCGAAAGACCAAGCTGAAGTGGCACGTCGCCGCGTAGCTGCCGAGGATATTGCCAGGCCCTGAATCCCGCGCCGGGCCAAAGACAACCGGGAGTAAGAAAGGCTTACCGTCACTGGTAAGCCTTTTTATGTGCCCCTTATCGCCCTGGCTGAACGTCAGGGCTGGCACCGTAAACCTTCACCGTCCCGCCACGCCGGTTCGGCACCAAACCAACCACAAACCAGAAAAGGGCGAATACCTCCCAGGCGAACGGCCCATAACCGAGATACCCCAGCAAGGGCATCTCAAAAACCTTGAGGAAGCCGACGTAAGGCACAGTGTAATACCACTTGGGGAACGCCCAGTAGTTCCAGAACTCCCAGAGCAACCCGCATATCTGGCCGCCTATGTAGAAGGAGATAGGCACGCGCCAATCGCCTTTTGATAAGTAGGCAAGTATAGACGGCATCCCCCGCCAGCAGTTGATCGCGTCCAGAATGAGGGCGAGGAAGCCCCAGATCAAAGGAAAGAAATAGCTGGGGGCAACCACAGGCAGTATAAAGAAAGCCACGCCCAGGCAGATGAGCCCCACCAGCGCAGGCTTGCTTACCTGAAAGGCTTTGCCCCGGCGCATATCACGAACCAAACGCCAGCCCCCTACCCAGTCAGCAGTTTCCCAGAGAGCAGGTATAACTGTGCTGAAAAAAAGGTACGAAATAAGATTGGCGTACCAGTCGGGGATATCGTAGGGGCGGAGATAGTGCCAGTTCTGCACAAAGCCGTTCACCCATTCAAAGCCCCACCACATCGCCGCCGAGAGGGGAAGCATGGCGAGAAAGACGCGGCGCTTGCTGACAAACAACGAGCGCCCGTCGCGCCTGTAAAGCAGCGCATCCAGCGCGAAGATATAGCCGAACCATACTGCCGCGAACCAGTAATCGGAGAATGGCCGCACGAAGCCGCCCGCGGGCGTACGGGCGAAAATCAGAATATGGCCTGTAACAAGTAGAAGCACGCCCGCCCAGAAATGCGGACGTAGCTCCTCGCGAGCTGATCTATCTGTGAACCCCAATCCCTAGCGCCTGGCTTTCCTGGGCGATTTGGAGCGGGGGAACTTTATTCGCAGCCAGCTGAATAAAGCCAGGCCCAGCATGGCGCAAAGGAAGAGGATCACAGCTACCCCGGCCACTCCGATGCCGGGAGGCGCGCCATTGTTGTTATCAACGGCATAGGTGTGCATTGAGGTGCCGCCGAACCACTCAACAAGGTAATTGACCCCCAGGAAGGTGATGAGCACCACCACGAAACCGCCAAGCGAAAGCCAGGCCATCGTAACGCCACGCACCCCGCGCTGCACACGCACATGCAAGTAGGCAGCGTAGGTGAGCCACGTTACCAGCGCCCACACTTCCTTAGGGTCCCAACTCCAAGCTTTTGTCCATGCTTCATTAGCCCAGATCGCCCCCGTTATCAGCACAAGGGTCATAAATGGAAAGCCTACAGCCACGGCACGGAACATAAACTCCTCGATTGCAGCAGAAGAGGGCAGGGCAGAGGAGACCCTGCCTTTGAGATATTGCTTGCCGAGGAGGGTTAAGCCGGCCCCGGCACCCGTAGCAAAGGCGCTGTATGAGATGATAGCTATCGAAACATGGATCACAAACCAGTACGAGCGTAACGCGGGCACGAGAGGGACAGGGCGCTTCAGGTCGGCTGGAATGAACCAGAGGGCGTACGACTGCAAGCAGAATAGCAGCAGCGCCACAAATGCACCCGGCGCGTGCGTTCTCAATGCTCCCTCAAAGAGGATGAGGGAGATCGTGGTTGTGCCCCAGACGAGCATCGTGGTGATTTCGTAGAGAGTAACGGTGGGATAATGCCCGATCTCTATCCAGCGCAGAATGATCGCGGCTGTGAGCGACGCCCACGCCAGAAAGAGCAACCCCGCGCCCGCTCTCCCAAAGAGAATAGATGTAGAAAATGGAGGCCGCTCGGCGTCATCAGAGATCGCCACATCAACCTCGCCACCGCCCGCCCCTGCCCCCGCCAGCCTGCTCCCGCGGCGACTTACTGCCACAACGCTGCTTCCCTTCGTAAGCAGGTGCGTTGAGTAGCAGAGAAACGCCAGCAAATAGCAGATGTATGCCAGCGATGTTAGCGTTGGTTCGTTGAAACCCAGACTAGCTGACGCAAAACCCACAGTTTTACTCCCGATCTAGCGTAAAGGCCCCCGCCACTCTCAGCAAAGGGATTATCTCTCCACGTTTATAACGCAATACGCGGTGCGTTTCACGCCTCGCCACTCTACGTGGCAGCCTCTACCTCGTTATGCACATTGCTCGTTGAAGTCGCGCCGCCTGCGACAACAGCTTTGCCGAGCGCGTCTCGTATCCTTATCGCCGTTTTCTCGAAGTCTCGCTCGAAGCTTACCTTGTTCTTTTCTGCCAGACCACCTACCACGACATTCACCGCGCCTGGATTCTCCTCGTCCAGAGTGATTTTTGCCCAACAGCGAGTAAAAGTAGTGTAGAGCGAGATTGTGAAACCCGCAGTCATAATCACGAACCACAAGCCAACAACCTCAAGCCCAGGGTCTTTGGCTATCTCCATTACCGCAGCTGTGTCTTTAGTGAAGGTGAAGTTATACTGCTCGTACCCCGGCAGTTGAAGCGGCCCGACCTTTGGAATGAAGGCGTCGTAGATCGGCTTATCAAAGTTCTCGTCGAGGTATCCGAGCAGGTAGACAGGTGGGTTCTCTTTGGCCGCCCGCGTGACATCCTGGTAATAAGTTAGCTGAAGGGTAAGAGTATGGTCTTTGAGCGGCAGTTGGACCAGGTCCATGGGCAGGTTGTCGCTGCTGGTGAACTGAAAATCGAGGAGCGCCTGAGCGGTAGAGGTCGTGTCGGTGATCAGGCCGCTCGCACCTATACGGCGTAGAGGGAGTTGCGTCCCGATGCTGTCTGTCACGGTAGCGTACAGCACAGGCTGGTAGCTTACCAGATAGAAGCTCACGCCCTTGTAACGCAGTGGCTCGTTGACGGTGATCGTCCTGGTCAGCACTTCCTGGCCGCCCTCGATCACAGATAGGTTCTCTTTGTACTCCTTGATTGTAGTGCCATCAGGATAGTAATCAATCCAGAAGTTGTTGTTGCGCACGGTGAAGTCAGTGCCATGCCCGACATTGACTGCCTTGCCGGGGTAAAAGGGTACAGATTGCTCACGCCAGCCCGCCTGGGCCAACCCTGCCGCGGTGAGGATCAGCAGCACAAGGGCTGCGTGGCTCACGAAGGTGACTAGCTTGGACCAGCGGTCTCGGTCTGCATAGATGAAGATGGTAGCGCCGTCGGCTGCGACATCTGTCAGCAGACGATAGCGGCTCTTGCGAAGGGCCGACCGCAGCGCAGCTTCTGCGCCTTGCATGTCAGTGGGTACACCTCTAAAGTGCGCCTTCTCGGTAAGCCCAGTGATGAAGCTATCGCTCGCTCGCACCGCAGGATTGCGGACCAGGCGCATTATCGGCTGCCATCGGTTGAGGGTACACATCACGATGCTGAAGACCACCGTCACCACAAGCAGCCTGAACCATAGCGAGTTATAGAGGTCGTAGAAGCCTGCCCAGTAAAGCAGACCCGAGAAATCACCATATCTGCCTTTTGCGCCGCTGAGGAACTGGCTCAACTCAACGTCGAAGCTCTGTATGCCTGGCTGCATCTGGGGCACTACTGTGCCAATCATAGATGCCAGGGCGAGCGCGAGGTTAAGGACGACAGCGAAGCGCACCGAGCAAAAGAGCGACCAGATTACCTCTATAGGATCGCGGCCAGGACGCTTGCGAATCTCATCAGCAGCGTGAGGCCCGGCGGGGTGAGGCACAGCGCGGCTGAGAGTTTTAGCAGAGGCCTTTGTAATAGATCGCGCCATAACTTGGGCGAAATCACAAGTTACGAGTTACGAGCTAAGGGTGACGATGATTAGCGATTCGTAGCTTGTGATTCCTGAAGGTGAAGGGTGAGTTGCAACACAAGGCTGTGAGAGTTTTCGCACTCTCCCTGATATTACCATCAGGCAGGCACGTCGTCAAGAAAAGATGCATGAATATTGCCATAAGGTTCAGGGCGTTGAAGTTGTGGTGGGCGCAGCCCTTTTTGTGGGTGTAGAGCGTGCTTTAGAGAGTGACGTTGGGGAGGATTGCACGGCAGGCTTGGCGCTGCTGCTACCGCTACTTGACCCGCTTCCCTGAGAGGGCGAGCCGCTATCGCCTGCGGTGGACGATTCCAGGGGAGAAACAACTGCTTTGGCTGCGCCAAAGAAGCTATTTAGCATAGGCTCTGCGACATTCCAATCCAGCTTCAGCCCCTCCGAGCCGTCAGGCAAAGTAGCGGCTGTGATCATGGCGCTATCTATCGAAGATGTGATGATAGCAGAAGGCTGTATGCCGTAAAGAAGCTGTCCATATGCCAACTGCTGGTCGAAGGGAAGGTTCGTCTCAACCATGCCGCCAAGCTGGTCGATCAGAGAGGGTAGAGAAGGAAGCAGGTTGAGAGATGTTGCTTTCTGGCGCAGTGCGGTGATTATCTGCAACTGGCGCTTGCTGCGCATAAAGTCATTGTCGGCGTGGCGAGTGCGCGCGTAACGCAACGCCTGTTTGCCGTCCATATGCTGCATTCCCGCATCGAAATGAACATATATCGTCCCATAAAGGTCTCCCTCCTCGTCGCTGGGATACTGGTAATCGTCAATCGAGTAGGGCACATTTATGTCAATACCTCCCACCGTATCCACCACCTTTTGGAAACCCTGGAAGTTGATGGTGGCATAATAATCAACAGGCACGTTGAAGAACTGGCTGATTGTGCGCACCGCCAGCGCTTGCCCACCACCAGGCTCCTGGTAGTACTCGCCAAAGAGATAGGCGGCGTTGACCTTGTTCTTGCCGTAACCGGGGATGTCTACTATCAGGTCACGAGGTATACTCATCACACGAACGGTTGACGAGATCGTGTCAATGTTCACCAGAAGCATTGTATCGCTGCGCGCGTAGTGCTCAGGGTCGTTGGGCCGCTTGTCGGTGCCCATCACCAGGATGTTGGTCCGGCCTTTCGGCAAGTAACGCAAAGGGTTAGTAGTCGGAGACGGCACGGCCCCCGCAACTGATGTGCCATTCGCACCGGCTGTAGCCACCTGAACAGCACGCGGGGTGGGGGTCGGAGGCAGCGCCACGAAGATACGCGACTGCATCTGCGCGAACGAATAGCCAACCCAGCCGGCATAGGCAAGGACAAGAAGCAGCGCCACTCCAAGCGCCCAGCGTACGACACGCCCCACGCCCCACCGCTTCGCGAAAGGACGAGCCGCAGATGGTGAACTGCGAGTTATATTAGCACAACCCGTAACTGGCAGATCATCTTTCTGCGGAGCGGCGGGCGTGGGGCTTAGACGAGCCGCGGGCCGCCGTCGCTTAACTACGGTAGCGGGCTGCGTACGCACCTTACCGGAGGAACTACCGTTGACCAATTACTTCGCCATCAGGGAACGACGCATCAGCTGTCCGTAACTCATAGCTCATAATTCCGCCTGCGGCGGGAGCGGAACCGTACCCTCCCGAATTGGCGGGCAGGCATTGTTCGCAGCAGCCTGCCTCGTAGCGATGCCCAGGCCCGATAAGCTGAAGTTTTTTCATCAGGCTGTAGCATTCCACGGCCAAAACGTTCGCGCACATAGGCTCGCGCGATAGTGCGTGTAAAGAGCGAAGTGCCGGGCACCTCTCGCGCAAGGGATTCGCTGAACTCGTAAGGCGTCTGATACACGGCGGGGCTTATCCTCAGGAGACGCGCCCACCAGAGCATCTTGCCATAGTAAAAGCCTGCCGCAGCGGCAGAGCGCCTTTTACGCCAGGGAACCGGTGCCCATAGGGTGAGAGCCACGAGAATGGCGGCAAGGGCCACAAGGCTGCCGATAATGCCAAAGGGAACTCCACTCAATGGGCCAGAACCGCCATTGTTAGCCGGCTTGATAGCCCCCGACAAGCCCTGATCACGAGGCGTGTTGGGGCTTGGTGTGGCGGCAGGCGTCAGATCAGGGGTAGGAACCGCAGGGGCCGGTGTGCCCTGTACTTCTGTTGTTATGACGGCCTGAGAAGGCGTCGGCTCAAACTGAATCCAGCCGTATCCGGGAAAGTAGACTTCGGGCCAGGCGTGCGCCGATGACTCTCTGACTATGTACGCGCCTGTTTTTGCGTCGTAGCTACCCGGGGCATAGCCGCTGGCGAGGCGAGTCGGTATGCCGAGGCTACGCATCATCATCGTCATCGCTCCTGCGTAATACTCGCAGTAACCCTCTTTTTTGGTGAAGAGGAACCAGTCAAGGAGGTCCACGCCCGACGGGGGCTGGCCGATGTTAGTGTTGTAGGCATAGGTTGTGCGCAGATAGCTCTCGATTGCCTTTCCCTCATCGTAAGGATTGGTAGCGTTCGCGCTGTCTACAATACTCTGAGCAAGGTCCTGGACGCGTTGTGGCAAGGTAGCAGGGCGCGACAGGTACCGGTCGGTGACCCATGTTTCGTATGCAGTTCCGGCAGCGCGTAACTGGTCCGGTGTGGCATTAGAGACTAGCGATACAGCTGAGTACTGCGAGTTTCTGGGCAGCGGGCTGGTGGCGCGTATCGCCGTGATGTCATCGTAGACAGGCACTTCGCCTGTAGCAAGTAATGTAACATCATAGTTGGGCGCTGAGGCACCACGAAGCACGACGTTGACGCCACGCTTCGACAGGTCGTCTACCTGTTGTCGTATGTCAGCGCCTTTGGAAGTAGAATAGAGGGTCTCCGCTGGGCTTGCTGCGGGCGTGATAGCTCCGGCGCTCGCTCTCAGCTCTTCCTCTGCCTGGTGTAGCTGTCCCACAAGCAGTCGTAGCTCAAGGGGCACAGACTCTGTGGTACAACCCCCCTCCTGGGGGCAGATCTGGTCAATCGAGTACTGCTCGTTGAGTGTTCGCCAGGACACTTCGAGCCTGGTGGCGATATCAAGGCGAAGGGGGCGCAGCGATGCGAATACATTGTCCTCTTTAGGGCTAAGAAGCTGCACCGTGTAGCTGACTTCTTTGCGCGCGGTGTCCGCTGAAATAAGCTGCTGGTTCGCTTCAAGCGCAAGCATGGGGTTCAAGTTGGATACGTGAAAGGTGCTTTTAGCTGTATTATCCCAACCCTGGCCGTTGTACTGGTCGTAGGTGTTTGCACGCCAGTATAGAGGCTGGCTCGACTTAACGATCATTGCCGGGGTGTTAGATAGGTTGAGCGAACCTCCCATCGTGAAGCTGTCCTTGAAGGAGGAATATCCTCCTACTGACTGGTTGCCATCCACACGCGCCCAGAGCCTGCTCATACTGTCTTGCAAATCTACCCAGGGCTTGTTCACCCGCTCCCACATGTTGTTGAGGGTGCCGTTCACAGCGGTAGCCGGTACGAACCACATGGCGGAAGCAAGCACTATTGAGATGGCGCTTCCAGCCCACAGGAATGCCCAGGTAAGTCCCGGCGAGTAGTTAACCCTCTCGCGCTGCCACCGCTCCTCTTTGATAAGCAAGTTGAAGCGGATCATCAGCAAAAGGGCGCTGAACATGAAGACGATTATATAGCCGTTGAGGTTGATTATTGAATAAGAAAGGTTGATTAGCAGGGCAATGCCGTTGGGTATGAGTGCCCACCAGAGTTGCCGAGACTTGAAGACGAAGTAGGCGCTGCTATAGGCAAGCACCCAGCAGACGACCGCCAGCGATAGTATGAAAACTACGAGATCGTCGCTCATGTCGTTGCGGAGCGCCACGCCGAGCCAGGTGGCAGTGCGCGCCAGCAAGTCCTGCACATGGTCCTGTACTGTAACCAATCGGGGGTCTTGCATCACACTGGCGACCGCCAGCAGCACTGTTATCAAGCCTATCTCTAGGCCGATCAGATCAAGGAGGAAGCGAGGCACGCCACGCACCTTGGCGAGGACTATACCTGTCGCCAGCCCTATCAAAGTAATCGGCGTGAGAATAGAGAGGCCGTCAGACCACTGGGCCTGCTGGATTGACAAAGTTACGCTAAAGAGCATCAGAGCTAGCAAACCAACGGTGAGCCAGCCCTCTTGTAATCGGAATAAACGAAGCATATGCGCCTTCTAACAGTTATCTACTCACCTTACGCAGCGGACGGCGGGCAACCGTCCATTGGTCACGGGCAGCCGATCACTACGTGAGGGAAGTTATTATTGTGCCGGTAGAGGGAATGAACCTACATTATCTTATACACAAATTATACCGCATCGGTTTGCTCTAAACCAGAAGATATGCGTCGAATGTCATACAATCCCACTGATCTTAGGGAGCAAGCAACGTGTAAAAGCGCGCTTTCAGCGGAGATTACGCACCGCCGCCGGGCTATACTGCTGGCCGAGGGCAGCGTCTATGCTGTCCTCGCGCTTCACAAGATAGTTAGGCACGCCCATCCCGGTAAGTGCGCTCACCATCATCAGCGCGTTCCCTTCGCCCCCGAATGTCTCTCCTTCGATGACAACGGCGGCGGCGCGCAGACCCTTGCGAAGCTGGCTTTGCAACGACGCGAGCCAAGCCTCGTCCAGCGACGGTGTTACGACCACGAGAGTATCTTGCCTGTTGAATAAACGGGACTCAGCGGCGATAAGTTCCCCAACAGGAGTATCGCCTTCAGCGCGAAGCACAGCCAGCGCGCGCAGAATCTTTACAAGCTGGCGGCCACCTCTGTCCGCCGGTATAGTTACTTTATGCTGTCCCCACGCCACCATGCCCACCGACCTCCCCTCCGAGATGAAATAAGCAGCCAGTGAAGCCACCACTGATACGCTGTATTCTTCTGTGGTTGGGTCGAGGGGCAGAGGCGAATTATCTCCCCGAGTTTCGCCACTTATCGGCTTTCTCTGCAAGGCCTTTGGCACGCGCCCCACGTCAACAGCTTCTAACTCTGCCTCTTCAGGCTCATAGGCTACATGTACAGCATCTTGCAGGTCCAGGATCAGCCAAATATCGGCGGTAGGGTCAAGCTCAAACTCTTTCACCATCAGCTTCTGGGCGCGGGCGCTCACCGGCCAGTGGATACGGTTCATCGGGTCGCCGGGAAAGTACTCGCGGATGCCGGCGGCGTTGGGAGTGGAGTGATAGCTGCGCCCCGCTGTTTGATTGCCCCCAGGCAAATCTGTCGAGGGGAGTCCGAAAGAGGCCAACGGCACAGTGGGCGGAAATACCAGCAGCTCGGCTCTGTCGTTGAAGAGGCGACTCGACTGAAAAAGCCCAAAAGGGTCTCCGGTCACTACGGTTGTTGGCCCCAGGCGATAGAGGCCTCGATGAATACACCGCGTGCGAACACGCCAGCGCTTCTGGGTATGGCCCTTGAGCGACACGACAGCGCCGACTCGGTGCCCCGGCAAGGTAGATTGATCGCGCACCTCCAGCCACAGCTTACGTAGCCGCGACAGGTTACGTATCTCGACAGTCTCCTGGATGATCTGCCCTACCTGCGTCTGCGACGGCGTTACCTCACGGCTCAAAGTCAGGCCACGCTTGCTGATCTGAGACCAGATATAGGCGCAAATCAGCACAGCAGCGAGCACATACGCCAGGTAATAAAGCAGCCGCAGGCCAATGGTCAGCGCAGCAACGTAAACCACCACTGTCCCTACAGCCAGCCAGAAGGCATTAGAATTGTCGGACATAGCGAAGGATCCTATTAGCGCTCAGTGGCGGCTGGCCTATGACCGCTACCGTCCACGCGTGGCGATGGGCTGGGTGCCGGGCACAGGGGTGTTGCGCAAGATTTCGCCTATTACCGAGCGCGTATCTGTATTGCGTACGCGGGCAGATGGGTTGAGGATCAATCTATGCGCCAGCGTCGCTTCAGCGAGAGCTTTTACATCATCAGGGATCACGTAGTCTCTACCAGCGATTGCCGCACGCGCTTGTGAAGCGATTTGCAGCGAAAGCGAGCCGCGGGGGCTTGCGCCCAGGTAAATCTCTTCGTGGCGGCGTGTAGCGCCCACCACCGAGACGATGTACTCTTTTATCAACCCGTCCACATGTACGTTCCTCACTGCGCTCTGTGCCTCGAGAAGTTGGCCCGAGTCGATGACCTGCTCAAGCTGCTGCAACGGGTGAGTTTGCTGCTGGCGGCTAAGCACTTCTATCTCTTCAGCACGGTTCGGGTAGCCAAGCGAAATACGCATGAGGAAGCGATCTAGCTGCGCTTCAGGCAAAGGGAAAGTGCCTTCGTACTCGATTGGATTCTGCGTGGCAAGAACGATGAAAGGGCGAGGCAAAGGGTATGTAACGCCATCCACCGTGACTTGCCTTTCCTCCATTGTTTCGAGGAGGGCCGACTGTGTTTTAGGGGTGGCGCGGTTGATCTCGTCAGCAAGAACGATCTGAGCCATCACGGGGCCCGCGCGAAACTCAAACTCGCCATTCTTCTGATTGTAAATCGAGACGCCTGTTACATCGCTGGGCAGCAGGTCAGGAGTAAACTGGATACGCCTGAATGTGCAGCCGACCGAGCGGGCAATTGCCTTCGCCAGCACCGTCTTGCCTACACCAGGCACATCCTCTACCAGCACATGGCCCTGGCAGAGGAGGGCGATCAAAGTGGATTGCACCTCCTGGTGCTTGCCCACAATCACGCTCTCAACGTTCTCCGCAAGACGCGCGGCCAACCCGCGAACATCTACAATCCGAACAGTGGAACTATCGTCAAAATGACCATCACCCTGACGCTTTATACTATCTTGCATGATCTCCTCAAATGATTCCGGTCGAAATCTTATGTACAGGTTACGGGCAGCGCTATGTCGCACACCAATTATAACAAGTTAGCACTATACAAGACAGCAGACGGTTATTACATCTCTCTGCATCTTGCTGTATACGTTACTTTGTATACGTTTAGCGTAACGGCAGAGTTACTCTTTCCCGCTCGATTTTACCGGGCTGACAGCAACACAGAAGATGTGGCGTGCGAAGAATCAAAAAGGGGCGGCACGGCAGCCGTCCCATACAAGGGGCCTGGCTAAGGCTAGCGGGGGGCGGAGGCCGCCTCCGCTGTATGCAGCACGTCCCGAAGGAATGAGCTGCGCAAAGAGGCGGAGCTTTTTGGTGGCTCAGGCTGGTAAGGCTTGGCGTGCCCGGCCACTACAAATGGCGCTTCCTCATCATCCCCGGTCGTGCTCGCGCTAGCTTGTACGGGGCCTTCCACCGCGAGCCTTCCATATGGGCCAGACATCCGCCTCCGCAACTGGTGCCAAATCCTGGCGGCGTCAGGCTCGGCGGCCTCAGCAGCGATAGCATGCTTCAACAGCACCTCAAGGGAGGCGTCGTCATTCGCATCCTGGTCGTCAACGGCTCCGGGCTTGAGGTTGAAGCGTAGCTCGTCAGCGATTTCGCCTGGCAGAGCAGCAGCGAGCGCTTTAATACGCCGGATCATAGCGCGCCTCCGGTGACGCCGCATTCTGCCCTTCAAGATGCACACGTAGCGCCTTGCGAGCATGGTGCAGCCTCGATTTCACAGTCCCCACCGGCAAATCAAGTATATACGCAATCTCTGGAAGCGAAAAGTCCTGTAAATAGTGCAGCGTGACCACTATACGGTGTTTCAGAGAAAGCGAATTGATAGCAGTACGCATCGTGACCTGTAACTCAACGCGTTCAGCCAGCACTTCAGGCGAGTGATGAGGGTCCGAGGTGATGAAGCCTTCCGCTACGTCATCAATCGGTTCCAGATGGACACGACGCTTTTTGAGGGCGTTGCAGCTCAAGTTAACGGCC
>DAHVFG010000170.1:0-4442 GCA_027317125.1 Chloroflexota bacterium
CCGTATCGGTGTCTGCCGTGGAAGCTCGGCTGCGCAAGGTGGCGGCCGCAGCGGCGGGACTGGACGCCAGCGAACGCAGGAGGGCTAACGCCGACCACCAGCGCACACGCTGTCGGTGCTTGCCCAGGGTGGTGTCGGCCACCGTTTCGCGGGCGTAGCGCAGCACCTTTTCGAAGAGTCGCTTGTACTCTTCGGAGAGCTTGTAGCTGAGCTCCGTCTCCTCTCGGGCGGGGAAAGGAGTGATAGTATCCAGGTAGGCTTTGATGTCTCGGCGACGACGCTGCACGAAATGGGCGGCCAACTGGCGGCGGTGGTGCTCGTTTTGAGGGCCCGAAAGGTCTTCAGGGAGATCGGCGAAGCCGGGGTCCAGCAGGGTCAGGAGGGAGCGGAAAGCCGCCTCGTTACCGCTGTGAGGGGTGGCTGTCACGAGGATCATGTGCCGGTCTTTGTTGTGCGAAAGGCCCGACACCAGTTGGTGGCGCTGGTGACGTCCACTTCCGCGCGCCTCTCCCCCAAAGGCACAGGTATGCGCTTCGTCAACAATCACGAGCTCGGGACAGGTGCGTAGAAACTCCTCCCGGCGCCGGTCTGATTTTATGAAGTCGGTGGACACAATTACATACGGATACAGGTCGAAGAGCGACTCCCCCGGGCGGGTGTTGCGCTCCAGCCTGGTGACGGTGCTTGGCAAGACAAGTTCAGCATCTATATGGAACTTATCGCGCAACTCCGCCTGCCACTGCTCAGCAAGTTGGGGCGGGCACAATACCGCGAGCCGGTCTACTTCTCCGCGGTCGATAAGCTCCCTGGCAACCAGCCCGGCCTCCACGGTCTTGCCAATACCTACATCGTCGGCGATAAGCAATCGGATTGGGTCCAGCTTGAGAGCCATAAGGAGGGGCACAAGCTGGTAGGGACGCGGCTCAACGCCTATTCGTGCGAACGATCGAAATGGCCCTGCGCTGGAGCGGAAGCCCAACCGTACGGCGTCCCTTAGCAACCTGCTCGAGCGATAGTCGCCAGGCTTCTGAGGATCTGGAAGATCGAAGCGAGCAGGTTCAACCTTTTCCAGTGGCAAGTAGATGCCTGTTACCTCGTCATCCGTGCCCCCCAGCGGACGGAGTACAAGTAGCTCCTCCTCCGACTCTGGAAGGACTACCCATTCTCTGCCGCGTGCGCGCACAAGGGAACCGACTGCATAGCTCATGGCTTATCGACCCTCTCTACACTCTTTACAGCTTGCCGAAAATGTCAGGATACTTGGACAGCACGGCGTCCCAGTCTTCGTTATGGCCGAACCGTATGACCAGGTATCCTTTAGACAGCATCTGCGCTGACTGGACGCGGTCGCGCTCCTGGCGGTGCGGATAGTCGTGGACGGGACCATCTATATAGATGGCGGTCTGCTCGTCGTTATAGAAGAAGTCGGGCCGTGTGCCGCAGGCCTCTATGAGTGTTTGCCCCGTGCTCGGCAGCCGTAAGTTGCGCTCTTCGACGTAGCGCAACCACTTCTTCTCTAGCTCAGAACCGGCTATGCGCATCAACTCTTCGATGTGCTCCTGCTTCGACTTGTGAGAGGGAGCAGCGTCAACGCTCGAGCGCGCCCACTGCATGAGCACGTGTTGTATGGCTTTACGGTCCAGCAGCCGGTGATCGCGCTGGTTACCGTAGCTCATCAAGCAGTCGTAGCAAGCAGCCTCGCAGTCTTCCTTGGCACGTGGCGCGTGGTGCAGGTCCTTTCCAGTGTCCGGGTTGAAGTGGCATATCTCAAGAGCCTTGCGGGCCATTTCGGCAAAGGCATCCGGGTTGTCCAGGAGCCGCTTTAGCACCCCGGCCCCACCCTCAGCCGATTCGTAGATCAAGATGATGCGTCGATCATCTGAACTCGGAAGAGGCTCCGTTGCAAGCTCATTATCTTCCAATTGGTAGAGCACCTGTATCGCGCTCTTGACGGCCGCTTGCAAAGAAGCCATCAAAGCGGCATCTACCTCCCCTGTTGGCTGAATAAGGAGGCAGTTGCGGCGGTCCTCAACATATGGGATCACGCGGGCCTTGGACGGTGACATGGGATCAGACTGGTCGCCTTCTTCGAGTGCCTCGTTGCGTGCCCAGTAACCCCTCTCCAAATCCAGTTGGAAACCATACTGCCCCCGGTCACGCCGGCGGGCCCACCCAAGATTGATGCGCCAGATGGTGGCGGTATGGCCATAGGTGAGAAGCGCCAGCGGATTGCTACTACCACTTCCACTCTTGTTATCGACGGTTTCAACGTCCGTGCCAGCCTGAGACTCGACAGAGGCTGTTTGCATGGACGGCTGCCCATCGTGCTCGCCGAAGCGCACGCCTGAGATGATCTCGTAGCCCATTCGCTGGCGTTCTTCCTCGTCTGAGCTAATCTTGTCACGCCGCTTTGTTGACACATTTTGCAGACGGAAGAGCTTGCGCAGAGGGTCGCCCAACGGTGCATGGCAGTTTTCACATAGATCCGGCCCAACACCGTCGGTGATCGGATGCAGATAGCCGCATCGCTCGCAACGCTTGGCCTCAAGCATCGCAACATTGTTCTGCTCGATGGCCCCATCCTCGCTACTGTCACCCACGGGTAGGATCACTTTGTTGATCAGGTAGCGCGATCCCTCGTGATAGATGATAGCCCGCGGCCCAAACTCCGAGACGGCCAGGAATCGTGGGCGTGACAGGAACTCATCACGCTGCTTGACCCGGCGCGCCGGAATGAAGGCTGATATAGGCAGGCGGGGGAAGCTGTAGCCAGGCAGGAAACCCTCTGAAGCGAAATACCTGTATGAGTAGAAGTCGGACTGCACCACATTATCTACTTCGGTAAGGAGGTCGATCTGCGATTCGGCTTCGCGGCGGAGCCTCTTCGCCTGGTTCTTGTCGTCGGAGCTGCGCGACGCGTCCAGTACGATCCTCTGCTGCATCTGAGATTGCTTCAGTGCCGCCCGATAGAGGCTGCGCCATCGCTCAACAGTCTGGTCGAATTGACGTGCCACCTGGGCGAGCACCTTGTCGAGCCAGCCATGGCTGTACCACTCAGCCGACAGGAGGTCATCGCCCAGGGAGGCGAGTACGCGTTCGGCACGTGCCCGTGCCTGGCGGCGAAACTGCTCGTTGTTGATCGTGTCTTGCACTTCTGGTTGCAACTCCAGGCTTGGTTGGTCTCCCGATATGTCGAGGATGTCCTTGAGCGACTTCCCAAGGCTCTGACGGCTCTCGGCAAGCCAGATTGCGTGTATGTGGGAGCGCACCAGGTCCTCGTTGGCGAGGTCCAGTCGCGGCGGGGTCACAGCCCCGGCCACCATCTGCTCAGGGCGCTTGAAGAAATACTGGTCGTGAGGGCTGCCTGTAGTGCAGTATGAGAAGACGAGGGCCGGTTGGCCGCTTCTGCCGGCGCGCCCAGAGCGCTGCGCGTAGTTGGCTGGCGTTGGTGGGACGTTTCGCATGTTGACCATGTTTAGCTCTGAGATATCCACTCCCAACTCCATGGTAGGCGAGCAATATAGCACCGGTAGCTTGCCTTCACGAAACTCCTCTTCCCTCTCTTCGCGCAGCTCGTAGGGCACCTGGGCCGTGTGCTCGCGCGCTCGAAACCCCTGCAATTCATCGGCTGCTTGCTTGTAGAAGTCAACGAAGAACTGGTTAGTTCGGCCTCCTCGCAGGTTGTTGCTTGTTCCGACACTGCGACCTGACACATTTGAGGCACTCGGCACTCGGATGGGATCATGGAATGCCTTCGTCCCATCACCTGCTTGCCACAACATGGCAGAAGCGGGTACCTGGTAGCCTGGCACATCCTTGCCTTTGCCCGTACCACTGTCGTTGTCTTTGGGATGGCTCTTACCCTTGTCGCCCTGAGCTTCGCGCACCACTTCCACGAGGCCCGCCACCCGGAGGGCTTCGAGCAGGTCACAGATCACTTTCTGGCTATCCTCAACGCTCAACTTTTCACCACCTGGGAATGTAGTGCGTCGCCGCAGATACTGCCCATATCCGCCTCTAGCTGACAAGTAAACGTCGCCACCGAAATCGCCTGGGCGGCTTGACCGCGGGTATAGGACGCTGGAATGCTCCATCTTTTCGTTCTCGTCGATAGCCCACGGGTCTATGAGACGCTGGCTGCTCTGCTGCTGGATCCGCTCCTGAGCGTCCTGGTCCAGGTAGTCCACCTTGATCGCAAGCTCGCGCCGCATGAAATCAAGCAAGACCCCAGATATACTGGCCCGCGTTTCGGGAGCAGCGGAAACAAGTGCCGGCTGGCGGTCCGCCCACACCTCCTCCGCCCCGCACACATCATCGAGCGATAGATAGTCGATGCGCAGGAGCCCGCATTGCTCGAGGTTCGGAGAGGTGATACGCCAACCGCGCTTGAGGTCACGGTACAGGCGGTAACCGAGCACCTCCCGTAGCGCACGCTCGGTCTC
>DAHVFG010000171.1:0-4430 GCA_027317125.1 Chloroflexota bacterium
CCCATAACTCTTTGTTCGCCATCAATCGCTGGCGTAGGCGATGGTGGTGATTAGGGCGTTGTCGGCCTGCCGGGAATCGAGCCTGGTATGCTGCACGACGATTGGCACGTCCGATTCTATTGTACTGGCATAATCGGTGCCATGGGGGATCGGCTCAGGGTCGGTCAGGTTGTTGAAACGCTGGTGTAAGGTGCGCCTGGCGGGCACCGTCAGCTTGTATGGTCCGGCAGGGTCGCGGTCGCTGTAAAAGATGGTGATTTCTACGTGTGCGTCCTGATCCGAGGTGTTGAGCATGCATACCGCTTCGTGGCTGATAAGCTCAGGGGCAGGGCCATTGCTCCAGGGCGGAATATAACCTTCAGCAATCGCCCAGCGCTTCTTTCCAATAGGGCTACTCATTATGGTCGTTCTCCTTTTGCTTCTCTGATTGCGCGAGCGCGCAGCCCGCAAAGATAATAACAGCATTGATCGGGCCAAACTACCCAGGGCTTACGTATTGGTAGCCTCTAATCCCGCGCCTTCGCAAACTCCGCCCATTCCTCTGGAGTGTTGATGTTGCGGAAAGCTGCTAGCTCCGGGTCGTACAGGCGTAGCTCATCTTCTTCAAGGTACTCAACACTGATCGCCCCCAGGAGATCTGCCATTTTGACTTCTCCAACGGCGATGCGCCTGCGGATAGGCTCTATGCAGGAGCGCGAGTAGATAGCGTGAAGGGTCTCGGCCTGAATGCGGCCATCCCTTTTAGTCCACCTGGGGACAAGCGCATCGGCTGTTGTCTGCCGGGCCGCCATGTGGCGCAGGAGCGCAGGGTTGAGCGCAGGCATATCGCAGCCTACCACCAGCAGATACTCATGAGGCGAACGGCATAGAGCGGCGAGCACGCCACCGAGCGGGCCTGCCCCTGCAACCTCATCAGCTACAGTTGGAAGATGGAGGAGGGCGTAGTCCGCGGGCGTGTTGGTGACGAGCAAGGGAGAGCCAAAGCCGGCCTGCTGAAGGCGCAAAATCACACTCTCTATGAGAGTAGCGCCGCCAGGGTGCAGTCGCAAAAAGGCTTTATTCGACCCCATGCGAGAGCTAGCGCCCCCCGCGAGGATCGCAGCCCCTGTGCCAGTACCACTCGACTTCATCTTTAACTCACATTCGATAGCAAATCTCCGGCCACCGCTTTCTATACAGGTCGTTCGGGAGGCTCGTGCTCCTCTGCCTACGACAAGGCCTTAGGACTCCCAGCTAAAGGTCACTCGCAGCTACATCTCGAGATGTATTGACAAGCATCAATGTAATGCTATAATGCAGACATGCTTACCGGCAGAAAAGAGAAACAACAAGAGCTACCTGGAGAAAGCGCCAGATCATGTTGCTCCGTCGCGCCGTTGCCTGTAGTCAAGAGCAAAGATACAGCGCTTGCCGTGAAGCGCCTGTCAGCCCTTTCGGACCCTACCCGGCTGGCGATCGTGCAGATGCTGGCGGTGCTGGATGAGCCTCTTTGCGTTTGCGATATAGTGGCACAGTTCCAGCTTGGACAGCCCACTATCTCACATCACCTCAGGGTACTGAGAGACGCAGGACTGGTGCTCTGGGAGAAGCGTGGCCTCTGGGTCTACTACTCTCTCGACAGGCGCCATCTTGAGCAGCTAACAGCTTTTCTGCAAAGTGTACTGCCTGAGCGCACCGCTTCGGCGTGAGGCGCGCTTTAGGCTCGCCGGTCGAATCCGGCGAGCCATTTTATCGGTAAATATATCGAAGCTTATCAATTTATAGGAGGGCAATGAAGTGAGTGATGTAACCACCCAGCAAGGCGAGGAAATACGCGAGCAGGTCAGGCAACGTTACCGCCAAGCGGCGCTACGGGTCCTGAACAGCAGCGGTTGCTGCGGAGGAGAGAGCAGCTCAGCCTGCTGCTCCGGCTCCGAGAGCGACCCTATTAGCGGAGGGCTATACAACGGCGAGGAAGCCAGCAAGGTGCCGGAAGAAGCGCTGCTTGCCTCCCTGGGGTGCGGCAACCCAACCTCGCTCGCTCGCCTCAACCCAGGGGAGGTAGTGCTCGATCTCGGCAGCGGCGGCGGTATTGACGTTCTCCTCTCGGCGAGTCGAGTCGGGCCGAGCGGCTTCGCTTACGGCCTGGATATGACCGATGAGATGCTGGCTCTTGCCGAGGAGAACCGCAGGAAAGCAGGTGTCGAGAACGTTAAGTTCCTGAAGGGCTACATCGAGGAGATACCTCTGCCCGACAGCACGGTAGACGTGATCATCTCTAACTGTGTGATTAACCTTGCCGCAGACAAAGGGCTCGTCCTCAAAGAGGCCTTCAGAGTGCTCAAACCGGGCGGGCGGTTTGCCATCTCGGATGTGATAGTGCGGGGTGAAGTGCCCCATGCAACGATGAGGAGCATGGAAGCCTGGATAGGCTGCATTGCCGGGGCGCTTCCTGAGCAAAAGTATACCACGCTTCTGCGAGAGGCAGGATTCACAGATGTCGGTGTGGAAATCACCCGTAGCTACTCTACTGCCGACGTGGGGTCAGAAGCAGTCTGCTGTATGCCCGCGGGGACAGACCCGGCGGACACTCAGGCAGTCGATGGACTTTTCGCGAGCGCCTTCATCAGGGCCACCAAACCTCAGAGCTAACTGCAAGCGGGCGGAGTTGTAAGTCGGTAGAAAGGGCTCTCACTTCATGGGGGCTGTCTCTACCGACTTTGGAGATATAGCGCAAAGTGTTAGTACCTTTGTGTGATAGCCCGCCGGTGCGCTCTGCGCTATAGTAAGTACATATCTGGGCTTTCTTGCGGCCCGGATCGCCACGCCAAGTGAGCCGATTGTGCCGCAATGCAACTTCTACCTTGCCGCACCTGTGTGCTCTGAACACTCAAGGTCCACATGTATATCTATAGTAATGAAGAAGATCGAGTTTCACTATAAGTGGGATTGGCAGCTTAGCGCAAGTCCCCAGGCGCTATGGCCGCTCATCTCCGATACCAACCGCTTCAATCGCGATACAGGCGTGCCGCAGATTCGCCGCGATAACAAGAGTGGCGGTGATGCTTCATCGCTGAATCGGCGGCAGCGGCTGCGCCTCCTGAGGTTTGGTGTGCCTCTAGCATGGGAGGAAGAGCCGTTCGAGTGGGTGCGCCCCTATCGCTATGGGGTAGTTCGCCACTATAGAAGCGGGCCGGTAAAGGAGATGCGCGTGCTTGCCCGGGCTACACTGCGTCCGGATGGCGGCACTCACCTCACTTATGAGGTGTGGGCGAAACCAGGCTCCGTATTGGGCCTCGCCGCTATCCCCGCCCAGATAGGAGTGTTAAGCGCGTACAGCTTCAACCGGACATTCAAGCGATACGCCGCGCTGAGCGCGGGCGGGCAAAGTGCGCTCGATCTACCGTCGCAAGCTCGACTGGCGCCAGGCGCATATAGCCGTCTGCAAAGGCTGAGGAGCAAACTGCTCAACGATGGCGCAAACCCTTCTCTCGCTGACTTGCTTATAGAAACGCTGTTGAAGGCCGACGACGTTACGCTGGCGCGGCTGCGCCCCTATGCTCTGGCCGACCACTGGAAGGTAAAGCGCAAAGACGTATTAGAGCTATGCCTGCTTGCCACCCGCGCAGGGTTGCTCGACTTGCGGTGGGACATTATTTGCCCCCTTTGCCGGGGTGCGAAATCCAGCAGCTCCACTCTGAATGAGGCCAAGACGCAGATACACTGCGATAGCTGCAAGCTCGATTTCACAGCCGATTTCGACCGCTTGATAGAGCTAACTTTCCGGCCTAATCCCGCTGTGCGCGAAGTGCATCTACGCGACTACTGTGTGGGAGGGCCCCAGGTCACTCCGCACGTCGTCGCACAGCAGCTACTGCCGCCCAGCGCCGAGCGCACAGTGACATTACCCCTTGAGGAAGGCCGCTACCGTTTACGGACCGCCGAAACGCGGGGCGTGCAGATGCTGCTCGTAGGCGAGGAAGGACAGAGGGAAGTTGAGCTATGTTGCAGTCCCGAAGGCTGGTCGCGAGAAGAAGTTAAAGTGGGCAATCTGCTCAACTTACATCTCAAAAATGCATCGGAGGACGAGCAGCTTTTTATATTGGAGCGGATGGCCTGGAACGATCAGGCCGCCACTGCGGGAGAAGTGACTGCCCTGCAACGCTTCCGCGACCTCTTCGCGGGAGAGGCGCTGCGCGCGGGCGAGCAAGTGTCGGTGGGCACCCTCGCGATCCTCTTCACCGATCTTCGCGGCTCAACTAACATGTACCGCGAGATCGGTGATGCGCCTGCATTTGGGCGCGTAATGACCCACTTCGACCTTCTAAAAAAGATCATAACCGAAGAAGATGGAGCCGTCGTAAAGACGATAGGCGACTCGGTGATGGCGGTTTTCCGGCTTCCCGTTGCAGCTTTGCGGGCTACATTGCGCGTCCAGGCTGCGCTGTCGG
>DAHVFG010000172.1:0-4376 GCA_027317125.1 Chloroflexota bacterium
CTACAGATCATAGCACGAGAAGTGGCTGCGAACAATCTTTCACCCCCATCACCCATCACCCCACCTCACCCCAACAACCCGGCGATCACCACGCCCAGGTAGCAAGCAAAAAGTGCGCCCAACAAGCTCGCTGCCGAGTTTACAATGGCGGGCAGCCAATCCCCTCTCTGCATGAGAGTTATCGTCTCATAGCTGAAGGTAGAGAAAGTGGTGTAGGCGCCCATGAAGCCTGTGCCGATCAGCAGGCGGTAAGCAGGGTCCAGGCCCACACGGTTGGCAAGGTAGGTCAGCACAAAGCCCAGGAGCAAGCTGCCACTTACATTGATGAAGAGAGTACCGTAAGGAAAGGAGGCCCCGAAACGGGCCGCAAAGTAGTTGGCGATCAGGTACCGAGCATTAGCGCCAAAGATGGCCCCAATCGCGATTACCACAAGGTCACGTATTCTCACGAATTGTCCTACTGCACATGTTATGCATGCGGAATTATCTCCCCAGGAAGGCCTCGCACCCCGGCACCCCGGCACCCCGGCACCCCCGCATCTCAGACATCACGCGCTCAACTAAGGCGAAGGTAATCCCACTTGTGAGTAATTACTGACCAGCGCTTGCAAAGCGTTCGTTCGATTTACTGCGCCCAGCAGAGCGCCTGTCTGATCTACTACAGGCAACAGCTTGATCTCACGCTGCACGAGCAGGCGTACAGCCTCACCCAGGGGCATGGCAGCAGGAGCCGTTATCACATTCAGGCTCATGATATCGCGGGCCGCACGCCCCTGCATCACCAGGGGGGCACCCGTGCTCTCCTCTTGCTGCTGTGGGGATAGACGCTGGAATAGCATCCTCTCGCGCAGCATACGCAAAAGGCCGGGCCGGGATTGCGAATGCGCCCGAAGCACCACGTCGCGGTCGGCAATGATCCCCACCACATGCCTGTGCTCCTTGCTATCTACCACTATGACGCGGCGGGGGCACGGCGGGGTGATGAGAGTCTCCACAACGTCATGCATAGGAGCGTCTGCCGGAACTACCGGCACGTTAAGGTTGAGAAGATCGCCCAGGCGCAAGATGCGCTGCGGCTTCTCGTTACTCAACTCTTCACCATTTACCCCTGCCTGTGGAAAGATCACGCCCGCCGACTTGAGTATGTCCAACCTGCCAATGATACCTACCAACCGCCCCAGTGCGTCCACCACAGGAATACGCTTGATAGCGTGCTCCACCATCAGTTGTGCTGCTTGCAGGGCAGGAGCATCAGGCACAATCGTTATGGTGTCACCCGCGCTCATAAGGTCGCGGGCCGTTTTGTGGGAGACACGTAGATCGCTGAGAATCTCTTGAAAGCCTGCTTCTCCACTCGCCTCCAGCGCCTCCAGTACGCTCAGGCGGTAAGGGAGCTTGCCCTTCTCCATCAAGTCGCCATCTGTGATCATCCCAACCACCCGATTGTCCCTGTCCACCACCGGCAACGCCTTGTAGTACTTTCCAAGTAGGATTGAAACCACGTCAGCGGCGCTATCGTCAGGCTGTACCGTAGTCACGTGGCGCTCCATTATATCTCCAACCCTGAGCCTTGTACTTTGGCGTGCCCCACGCGCGAGGCTGGGGTGCAAATAGCGGTGCGCTTCCAGGTCTTGCACAGTGACAAGCCCGCCGTTGATCTGTACCCACTCTTCAATTTGAGGCAGCATCAGCCCTAAGCGCCAGGCAGCATCAACGATGATGATCACCATCGGCAGCTTTTGTTGCAGGTCCGCAAGGCCGGCTGTAGTGATGGAACGGCTGGAAGAGCTGTATCCAGCCAGGCCCTTCAGCACAGTCGCGCCCGCGCCGCTATTTGCCCGCACCAACTCCAATATCTCCAGAAAAAGGGGCTTGCGGTGGACGTGGTCCGTCTCCTTGATATAGACGCTAAGTTGCTGCATTCGCTCGTAGTCAGACTGCATGCCCTCGTCGGGCGAGCTACTTACGGCAGCTCTTTGCGGCGCAGACGGTGCAACGGACATCGGGGAGGTGTCGGCCATGGGGTCGCTCCTGCTCTTGAGTGTATCTATCTATTTCTGCATATCACAGCGCCTTTATCCTGACTCTACTGCTGTACTGTACTACAACTCCACATGTCAACGCACGATCAGCACGGAGCAAGGGGCATGCCGTGTAACCTTGTCGGCTGTGGTGCCCATGAAGCGGCCCCAAATCTCGGAGTGGCCGCTGTGCCCCATCACCACCAGGTCGAAGCCACCTTCCTCAGCAGTATGCACGATCACGAGTGGGGCATTACCCGTTATTATCCTGGCATCAGAGGCTACCCCTTGCTCAGAAGCGCGCCCAAGAACCACCCTTTGGCCCTCCTCAAAGTAGGAAGTAGCACGCTCATATTCCTCCTCCGCCTCACCAATCGTGGCCGAATAGTGTGGAAGGTGCTCAACAACGGAAAGTAGCAGCACCGACGCTTCCTGCTCTGAAGCGAGACCCAGAGCGATCTCGGCAGCGCGTCGCGAGCCGGCGGAACCATCGAAACATATCAATATTTTCCTGAACACTGCGCACCTCCTTGCATAACCATGATGCTACCCTGGCGGGGGCTGAGCCTGCGCCCCAGCGCCTTCCGCGATCCGGGAGCCGAAGCCAGCTTCGGGGACTTCACCCAGGTCTTCGCCGCTGGCTACGCTTTCTAGCTCGCGCACTTCTTCAGCCGAAGGGCGGCCCCTGGGGCTAAAGAAGCGCTCGGCTACGAGCGTTGGGACCACGGCGCTCATGATCACCACAGTGACCAGTATAGTATATTGCCCCTGGTCTATTATCTTGTTCGTCAGCCCGTAAAGGGCGGAAATGGTGCCGAAGGTAAGGCCGGTCGCCATCAGCAAGGTAGTATAGTTGGCCTCACGCGTGGTGAAGTTGAAGGCTTTAGCGAGCGGCCACACCCCTATCCCTTTTGTAGCCATCTTCACCAGGAACAACACCGCTATCAGGCCAAGTCCCGGCAGCACCAGGTCTAACCGGACGTAGAGGCCGGCTTTGATAAAGTAAAAAGGGGTAAGGATAGAGAATGCGATTGTACGTATACGCACCGCCAGCAACTTCTCCTGTAGGAAGACACCCGCCATCACCAGTCCTATCAGGTAGGCGGGAAGGACAGCTTCGGAACGCGCCTGCACGATGACCCCACCCAGCGCGAAGAGAATGAGCAATAAAAACTTGGTCTCAGGCTCGCTGATGCGCCCGCCGAAGTCGCGTATGACCCAGCGCGTGAGCCGCGGCGCTAAGTATAGCGTCACCGCGGCTATCACCACAAAGATCAACATCCAGATGTCGAAATGGGCGAAGATCAGGCCCAGCGCAAGCACTGTACCCAGGTCGGTCACGAAACAGGCGGCAAGTATCGCCTTGCCGAGAGAGGTCTTGTTCAAGCCGGTTTCCACCATGACCGCGAAGACTACCGCCACCGAAGTAGTGGAGAGGACGATACCCGCGATCTCGGACTGCGGAAGAGTCCAGCCCGCGATGAAGTAGGCGAAGGCCATTGCGCCGAGGAAAGGGAGCAAAAAAGAGACGAGACCAATTGTGAGGCTCTCTTTGAGATGCGCCCGCACGGCCTGCGGCTCAAGCTCAGCCCCCGCGAGGAAGGTGAGCACTACCGAGCCGAAGCTGGCGAGGAAGTTGATCCAGTCGTTGGTTTGCAGGCCCGCGAAGTTGCCTGCCACTATGCCGACGCCTATTTCTATGAGCGATACCGATATGCCGAGACGTATAGATATGAGACTTGCCACGAACGCCAGCCCCATCCAGGCAGCAGCGCCAAACCAGATATTGTCCATATATTATTTCCTCCTCATTGCATGATGGTCGTACTCTCCCCCGTGCGCTGCCCGCTTCTCAAGGCCAAAACAAAAGCTCCTACCGGCACCACGCGGGGATGTCAGTAGAAGCTATCAGTTCGTAGGAACAACGACCAACTCGGTGGACCGGTGGTCTAGTGAGCCTCATCACCTATGTACTTGTCAGACTGATTATAACATAAGGTCCAGCCGATTGCATCTAAATCGAAGTGGAAACGAGAACGCAAAGGCGCAAAGGACGCAGAGCTTTTATTAGTGTTTGTTATATACCCTCATCTATCTACACAGCCCCTGCAATCCTCTCGATCCTTTGCGATCTTGGCTGCCTTTGCATCTTTGCGTTGTCGTCTTAACGTCCGCATTCCGGCTGATCGGTGGATAAATGCCGGGCGTTAGGTTAGCTGTTAGCTTCGGCACGCGGGGGTCTCCCCGGCATTCTCTTTGCTACCGCCATGAAGACCGGCACCGCGGCGAGTTGCGCCACGATAGAGAAGGCAATGAGGGCTGTCAGAGAGACGCCGTACAGGAAGCCGATAAGCG
>DAHVFG010000173.1:0-4158 GCA_027317125.1 Chloroflexota bacterium
GCACAATAGTCAACGCGGATGAAGTAGTGGTGTTGGCACATGGCGAGATCGTTGAGCGCGGCACTCACCGTGAGCTACTTGACAGGCGTGGCGTCTACGCCAACCTCTACGCCCGCCAGTTCCGAGACCCTGCTGATCCGGAAGTCCCACTTCACGATCTTGTGCCTGCGGGTAACGTTTCGCCCGCCGAAGGAGATGGAGCTACTCACCTGAATGGGGCTGCAAAAGCCAGGTTGTAGGCCAGCGATTGGGACAAGGTGGCTAACTGTTGGCCTTTGATCCCCGACCCCTGGAGCCAGTGGCAACCTTTTTGCTAGTAGGCCGATATGCTAGTTATTCTCGCGTGTGAGAATGTACAAAACTTGGGGTGGTCATGGCTTTGATGTTGAAATCTTGGCCATGCTTATGCCGCGACATCGCCGATAAAGCTTGAGAAACGGCTCTCAGGCTCTCGTTTAGGGTCAAATTGGTTGAAAAACAGCCATTTTGCCTGCAAAAACCAGATAATAACTAGTGGGTCACTTGTCATGGAGATTGCCATTATGCTAGGGGTGGAGTATACTCTCGGAAATAAAAGAGTTGGTTTCACGCAGCTTGCTGGGAGGTACTCTATGACGCGTCGGCAGAAAGACCCACTTCGTCCCCTTACTCAGGAGGAAACAACGCAGTTAGAACGCATCAGTCGAGCCACAAGCGCACCTTCGGCCCTGGTGGCCCGTGCTAAGGCCATTCTGGCTGTGGCTGATGGTCACTCTTTCTCCAGTGCCGCTCAACTTGCAGGGCGGCGTTCGGGCGACGCTGTTGCCCACCTGGTTGCTCGCTTCAATACGCAAGGCTTAGGCGCTGTGCAACCGGAGCATGGAGGAGGTCCAAAACCTACCTATACAAGAACTGAGCGTGGCCTGATCCTAGCCGAAGTGCAGCGTGCTCCTGACCGAGAGGTGGACAAGACAGCTACCTGGTCACTTACCACTCTGCAACGAGCACTCAGACAAGCTCCTAATGGCCTGCCCAACATCAGCACATATACCATTTGGTGTGTCTTGCATGACGAGGGGTGGAGTTGGCAGGAGGGTCGCAGTTGGTGTCCCACAGGTATCGCTATTCGCAAGCGTCAAGGCCAGCGAGTGCCAGTAGTGGATCCGGATACTGAACCCAAAAAAGTTGATTGAGCAAGCATACCAGGTGGGGGAGAAGCTAGGCATCGCCGTATGGACCCAAGACGAGGCGGGACCCTTCACGACGATGCCCTACCCAGGAGCCAGTTGGCAGCCAGAGCAAGAGCCAGCCCACCAACCACACGAATACCAGCGCAATAGTACAGCCAAGATGCTGACATTGTTCCACCCGGCAAGTGGGCAAGCACGCGTGAAAAGAGTACGCAACAGCACCAACGTAGTCCTACACAGCTGGTTGAAAGCAGGGCCAGGGCAGGGGCAGGCGCAGGCGCAGGCGCAGAACAGCACCAACGTAGTCCTACACAGCTGGTTGAAAGCCGAGCTGACCGAGGTTCTAGCCGCCCTCCCGCCTCCTACAGAGGAGATGATACTGATGAGTTCGGACGCAAGGAGGGAGCTATGGGAGGGTTGGAGGGAAGGATTGGGGGCGGTGGCAACGCTGTGTGAGGAGCTACCACCACTGAGAGTGCTCTTGGTAATGGACAACCTGGTAGGTCATCACACGCCGGAACTGCTGGTATGGATGTTCCAACACGGGATATTGCCCTTGTACACCCCCCTCTCAGGGTCGTGGCTGAACATGGCAGAGTCATTCCAGAGGATAGTGAAGAGGCGAGCGCTGGAGGGGCAGCACCCTCAGACACCGGAGGAGATCATCGAGTGGTTGGAGGCTACGGTGAGAGGATGGAACACAGAGCCAACGCCATTCGAGTGGGGAGGGAAGCGAGCAGCAAGGCGAACACGCAATCGGGAGAGGCGGCGGCTAAGAGGACAAGCATTGGGAGGATCAGGTGCTTGCGCTCGGAAACCGATACTCCGTCATCGACACAACAGCAACAAATGGCTATTTACGTGACAATTGACCCGCTAGCATATCCGCCTAGTATGAGGAAGCTTGACCGGCTACATAGGCCAGGGAGTACATGATGGACGAAAGCAGAGAAACAGCCCAGGCGTTGACCCATGTACGCGAAGGCGCGCACAAACACAGCATGGCGCAGTCTCTTGATTGGTCAGGCGTGCTTGCCCGGCAAGGCTATGTCCTGGGTGTAGATATCAGCGGCGACGGCGAGCGCGTGGTGCTCTGCGACCTGCACGGCAAAGTAGTAGGCCGCGAAGTCCACAGCGATAATAGAGGCACGCCCCAGCCCCCTGAGCAGGTTATGCCCCGGCTAATCTCAACAATACAGCGCCTGCTTGGCACCAACGGCGTGAAGCCGCGCGAGGTGTTGCGTATAGGAGCTGGCTTCGGCGGCCCTGTAGACGCCGGGCTGGGCACGGCCAGGCTGGCGCATGATTGCGCGGGCTGGGAAGACTATCCTATCGCCGCTCAACTGGAAGCCCGATTTGATGTGCCCTCCATGCTTGATAACGACGCACGTCTGGCTGCCCTCGGCGAGATGTGGTTTGGCGCGGGCAATGCAGACCCTGAGTGCGATCTTGTTTATCTGCATTGGAGCACCGGCATCGGCGGCGGCATTGTATCCGGCGGACGGCTCCTGCGCGGCGTTACCACGACAGCAGGCGAAATTGGGCACACAACCGTGCGCACAGCCGGCGATCTGCTCCCCTGCCGATGCGGGGGCACAGGGCACCTTGAAGCCTACTTGCGTGCCCCTGCCTTGCTCACCAGAGCGCGAGCTTTAGATGACAGTGATCTCAAGGACGTAGCCGACCTCCTCTCTAATGCCGAGCGCTCTCCCCGCCTACAGCAACTTGTGGACGAAGCAGTAGAGATGATGGCGGTGACTGTAGGCAACCTTATTACTTTCCTCAACCCCTCCCTGGTGGTGATAGGTGGGCGCGTGGCCCGCGAAGGTAGCAGCTTGATCCCCTTGATAGCAAAACTAGCCCGTACTTACGCCCTGCCGATCTCAGCGCAGGACGTGAAGATAGTACTCGCCTCCCTTGGAGAGGACTCCACCATGATGGGCGCTGTAGCCCTGGCGCTGGAGAGCCTTCGCTGAGCAGGGATTAGCTACTAACCCCTGGTGCCCCGCGTTTGTAAATCTACACACAATCCTGTAAAATAGGTACTATCGAACACTATTTTTGTGAGGGGGAAAGTATTGGCAGGAACCGATGTTACTTTGACGATGCGCGATATGGAGCGGCTGATTGACTGGATGCGCCGCTCAGGGCGGCCACAAACTGTGCAGGCGTTAGCACGCCGTTACGTGGAACTGCTGCGCGAGGAGCGCGGAATAAAGAACAAGTAAGGAAACTTTACGGCTATTTGCCGCATAACTGTAATAAGGGAGCCGGGAGAGTATGGATACAGAAACGCAGTTGGCGTTTGAGGGGACAAAACAGGAGCAGGAGATTGCCGCACGCACTTTTGAGTTGATGAAGCGCAAAGGAATGCTCTTTGGCGCTAATGCACCCATTAAGATGAGCCTTGACGCTATCTTGAAGGCGCTAACCAGGGAAGGCGGCCCTATGGCCGGGCAAGATGCCAGCGCTCTGGCACGCAAGGTGGAGTCGGCCCTTGGCAAGAACCAGGCGGTATTTTCTCGTGATGATAACGGCGACTTTGTAACCACCAAGGCGGGCCACGCTTACCACCCTCAGGAGAGCAAGAATACCCACACCTTCCGACAGCGTCTGAACACAGAAGCCACCGCTCTTGATACAGATGCTGCCAAAGAGTACGCGTCCTCGCTCGTAAACCGGGTAGCTACCCGCGCTGAGCGTAGCGCTCTTATGGATACCATTATTGATATTGCCCCCGCTCTCGCACCTCAGCGCCCGCTCTTCACCCCGCCCGCGCTGCGCAGCACAACCGAAATACCAACACTGATCCCGCAGCACCTTATCCCGCAGCCGGTCATCGAGGAAAAAGAAGAGCCGGAAGAAGCAGAAGCTCCCACTCCGCAGCACCTTCCGGAAAGCGCACCTGCTGCTCACGTAGAAGTAGCCCCTGCCGTACCTCTTGCCGTAACGCTTGACCATGCTGCTCCTCCCGCCCCCGCCCCCGCCT
>DAHVFG010000174.1:0-4154 GCA_027317125.1 Chloroflexota bacterium
TCACCCACGACGCAATATGTACCACTTACTACTGTTACCTCCTCACGCTCCTCACGCTTCACGCTTCACGCTTCACGTTGGCTTATCCTCTTTGCGGGGATATTGGGCGTCCTTACCAGCAGTTATCTTGCTCTCACTAACTGGCGCAACTATATCAATAACGGGGACAGCGGTTTGCTGCTGGCGGGCAGGAGCGTGGGCCAGAGCTTCGTAGCGCAGTACTCGGACCTCTCAGGTGTGGAAGTTTGGACCACCACGTTTGGTCACGCCGCCAGTCCGACTCGGGCCTCGCTGGTGATGCACCTGAAGGCTGGGCCGGGCGATGGGCCTGACCTCGCTACCGCTACGCTCTCTGCGTCGCAGCCTATTGGTGAAAACTCCTGGTATCTCTTCTCTTTCCCTCCTATCCCCAACAGCAAGGGCAAGTCGCTCTATATGGAGATAGATTCTCCTGATGGTAACGTGGATAACGCTCTTGCCTTTTCGCGTTGGTTGGCTGACCCCAGACTACCAAGCGATCCTTACCGGTTCGGTTCCTTCTACCGCAACGGCCAACCTCAGCAGGGCGATCTTGCCTTTGGCCTCCACTATTCGCCGCCTCCTCAAGAGGTCTTGCTGCCTGTGCTTGGGCTGGCCTCCGGGGGCTTCTCGGCGGGAGCCATAGCGATTATCCTGCTGGCGCTGCTTGTTGCAGGCTGGGCTGTGTGGCACTTCGTGCGCCTCTCACACGAGCCAGGGGGCGTCCGTATGTGGATGGCGCGGTGGTCGCTCGTCTTTGTGCTGGCGGTGGGGCTGATCAACGGCCTTATTTACATGCTGGTGATTCCACCCTGGCAAGGGCCGGACGAGCACGGCCACTTTACTTACGCGGTTCTGCTTGATAAGTATGGCTTGAGCAATGAGAGGGTGCAATCGCTTCAGTGGCAGGAGGGAGGCCGCGATTATAACGACCTTGTAGCCATAAAGCAAGTAATTGTCGCCTCTATGGACAGGAATGATTGGACGCGGCGGCATGCAGGCGACCCTGCACCGGGCGCATCAGCTTTCCCCGCCGGCGGCGCTAATCTCTACGCTGATTTCCTCTGGGAGACGCGCCAGCCCCCTGCATATTATCTGCTGGGCGCGCTCGCTATAAGGGCGGTGCGCGCAGTGGGCATCCCGGTGGACATCTATTCTAACCCTGGGCGTGCGCTGAAAATAATGCGCGCGGTCTCTGTTCTATTAAGCCTGGGCGTAACTGGGCTCGCGTGGCTGGCGGGCGCACTCCTTTCGCCGCGCAAATACCCCTGGTTGCGATTGCTCTTGCCCCTTACCGTCACCTTGCTGCCGATGCACGCTTTCATAGCCTCGATGGCGAGCAACGATATATTCGCCGAGTTTTGTACCACAGCCCTCTTTGTGGCGTTGGTGGCTCTGGTACGCTGGCCCACCGGCTGGCGCGGCGCTTCCCTTGCCGTCCTCTCGGTCGCGCTCGCGGGGTTGTCTGTTGCCGCCAAGTCTACAGCTGCGATTACGGCTGCGCCTATGCTGGGGCTTGGACTCCTGGTCTGGGTTGGCATATCAGTTACCCGGTTCATAGAAAAGCGGAGCGGTGCAAACCGTGCGAGGAGGAGACGTAAAGCCCTTGTCCCTGCGGCGCTGACCGGCCTTCTGCTCCTCGCAACGGCAGGATTCATGCTGCTGGCATTCGAGCCGGATAACAAAGCGGCGGCCTGGCAGGTGGGGAGTAGCGGGCAGCCGAGCGCCAGAGCAGCGCGCTTGCAATCGCCCTCCGCCCACGACGGAGATTACGTAATGGCTCTCGCGCCCGGCGAGATGGCTTACCAATGGATAGATATTCCTCTACCACAGCCATCTCTCACTATCACGCTGTCGCTCTGGGCACGACTCCCGCAGACGGGCGCAGTAGCTCCCAAAGCAGGGCTGCTCCTGGATGAAAGGGGGAGGCTGCCCAGGCTTGGAAATGAAACGCTGGAAACGGTGGAAGGGTGGGCTACTATTACGCCCACTATAGAGGGTGGCTGGACGCCCGTGACGCTGGTGATGCCCGCGCCAAACGTTTACAGAAAAGCAATGCTGCGGTTACAGGCGGGTGATGAGCCTGTGCAGTTCGACGGCCTCTCGATAGTGGGTACGCGCCCCGGCAACGCTCCTGGTGAAGTGACGCGCTTCGTTGTGCCCGTCTCTAACCCTTCGCTTGAGGATGGATCGCTTTCTCTGCGCCCGGCTTTGGCGCGCGTTGTGCCCGCAGACGAGAGGGAGATAATTGATGTGCTGGTGAACCGCCAGGCATTCAGCAAGGTCGCGGTCTTCCAGCGATTTGCTTACAGGCAATTCAGGTCGTTCTGGGGCAATTTCGGGTGGCTTTCGGTGCCACTGCCGGAAAACCTTTACACTATCTGGAACGTCGTAATAGTGTGCGCTTTTGTTGGGCTTGGGTGGTGCGGGTTGCGGCGAGCAGGCAGGTGGCGCGGCTCCGACTGGCTTGTGCCTGTATGCCTGGTGACGCTGGGGCTGATCGTTATAGCGAGCTTTGCCAGGCAAATGTCGCCCGCCGGCACAACGGGCGTATTCACAGATCCGCAGGGGCGGTATCTATTTGTGATGATGACGCCGATCGCCTGGATGCTTCTGGTGGGTTTGGGCGCAGCCTGGGCGCTCCTTGCCCAGTTGGTGCGTGGAGCTTCAGGCGCGCTTTGGGCGCGAACGGCGCTGCGGCAGGAGGAGCACGGGCGGCTACCATGGGGTATTTGGCTGTCGCTGAACGCCCTTTTCTTCTTCGCCGCATACTCTATGGCTTCGCTGATCATCCCCTACTATTACTGGCATTGAGGGGTTAGAAGCTGGTAAAGGTCGCCGGTTGTCATTACCATGAGATGAACAGATAATCTAACAGACAGAGAGATTAACAGGACGACTAATGAAGATTGCTATGCTCGGCACACGGGGCATCCCGGCAAGCTATAGCGGCTTTGAGACCTGCGTTGAAGAACTGGGCGCACGCCTGGTTGAGCGGGGCCACGAGGTCACTGTTTACTGCCGCGCCCACCATATTAAGTACGAAGGGAGCGAGTACAGGGGGATGCGCCTGGTGAAGCTGCCTACTATTGAGAACAAGTATCTCGATACGCTGGTGCATGCTTTTATATCTTCTTTGCATGCACTGGCGCAGCCCTATGACATTTGCCTATATTTCATTGCAGGCAACAGCCCTGTTACCTGGATACCGCGGCTTGTGGGGAAGCGCACAATCCTGAATGTAGATGGCCTCGATTGGAAGCGGGAAAAGTGGCCCAATGCCGCCAAGCGTTACATCAAGCTGGCGGAGAGGCTGGCTACTTTCCTACCTACCGCGTACGTCACCGACTCGAAGGTTGTGCAACAATACTACGAAGATAGTTACCACAGCAAGCCGCCTTATATCGCATACGGCTCGGAGGTATCGCCTCTGCCCCCCGGAGCTACCCTCGAAAAATGGGGCCTGCGCCCACGAGAGTACATCCTTTTCGTAGGGCGGCTCGTGCCGGAGAATTGCGCCCACCATCTTGTGGAGGCCTTCAACACGCTGAAAGAGAGGCGCGGCATGAAATGCGTAATCGTGGGGGATGCCGCGTACGCCGAAGATTATATCTTACAGCTCAAAGAGAGCGCCTCCGAGGACGTTGTATTTACAGGCTATCTCTTTGGTGAGGGTTATCGCGAGCTAAGCTCCAATGCTTATTGTTTTGTGGAGACTTCTGGCGTAGGTGGCACACACCCTGCGCTGCTTGAGGCTATGGGCTTCGGCAACTGCGTGATAACCAACGATACTCCTGAGAACCTGGAAACGGTAGGAAATGTCGGCTTTGGCTACAGCGGCAAGGAGGGCGCGGAAAGCCTGCGACGCGTGCTTCAGCACCTTGTGGATAACCCCGACATAGTTGCTGAGCGGCGTAGTACGTCGTTAGAATACGTCAAAAGGCGATATTCGTGGGAGGCAATTACCAACCAATATCTCAAGTTGTTCAGTTGGCTGCTCAGAGGGAAGAGATGGTAAGTGTTCCAGAATAAGGGCTTGGGGGCCCTGGCATAGCCCTCGATACTCACCAGGGAGAAAGCCCCTCTCCCTTCATGGGAGCCAGCTCTATCCCTTGTGCACTCAGTAGGAGTAAAGC
>DAHVFG010000175.1:0-4084 GCA_027317125.1 Chloroflexota bacterium
GAGAACAACAGCGTGGTGCTCGCCCGCCGCGACAACCGCGCCAAAGCATCGGTCTCGATGGACGAGCTTTCTCAGCGCGTGCCTGAATTACTTGAGGAAATACAGAAGGCGCTCTTCGACCGAGCTCTTGAGTTCCGACAGGCGAATACGCTGCATGCTGCAACATACGATGCGCTCAAGGCTGGCATTGAACAGCGCCAGTTTGTTGATGTCTTCTGGTGCGGCGATCCCGCCTGCGAGGAGCGTATCAAAGCGGAGACAAAAGCCACGAACCGCTGCATGCCGCTCGACCAGCCGGGCGACAGTGGCCCGTGCGTGCTCTGCGGCGCTATGAGTGACAAGCATTGGATCTTTGCCAGGGCGTATTAGTTACTTTATCTGATGTGACTCTCTATGATGGTATACAGACAGCTTAGGCGAAGGGGTGGCTCACAGGGCCACCCCTTCGCGCTCGTTGTGCTCCTCACTATCACCCTCATCCTGGCCGCAGGCTTCCTTCCCCGGTATCCCGTTGCCGCCCCACTAGCCGAGCCCGTGCCTTCAGCCACGCCCGGCGCATTCGTTCCTATCAACTTGAAGATTGGCCTGCACACGCGCCTAACCGACGAACCCGACCCAGAGAAGATCAAGCAGGAGTTCAGGATGCTCCGTGAGATGGGCGCGACCTGGGCAACTGAGTTCTTCCCCTGGGCCTACATCCAGCCCTCTGACCCCAATCGCTTCGATTGGACCCACGCCGATGAAGTAGCTGATGCCGCGCAAGCCGCAGGCATAACGCTGCTGGCGCGTCTGGATGGAGTTCCTGACTGGGCCAAACCCCCCGGTACCACCTGGCGCTATCTTGATCCACAGCACTACAACGACTACGGCGATTTCGTTTACGCCTTTGCCCAGCACTTCAAGGGGCGCATCTCCCGCTATATCATCTGGAATGAGCCCAATACCGCCGCCGAGTGGGGGCAGCGAACGCCTGACCCACAGGCATACGCCGACCTGTTGAAAGTCGCCTACACCAGCGCAAAGCGAGCCGACCCCACATCCATCGTGATCCTTGCGGGCCTTGCCCCTAATCTGGAGGGCGAAGGCAGCACAACAGCGCTCAACGACCTCGTTTACCTCGATAAACTCTACAGCGCGGGAGCCGCCCCCTACTTCGATGCTGTGGCTGTACATGCCTACGGCCTTCTCGCCCCGCCCGACGACCCTTCAGGCCCCGCAAAGCTTAACTTTGCCCGCACTGAAGAGGTCCACAAGGTGATGCAACGCCGGGGCGACGGCAGCAAGCCTATTTATATAACCGAAGGCGGCTGGAACGACAGCCCAAGATGGTCGTATGCTGTCAAGCCCTACCAGCGTGTCGAATATACGCTGCGTGCCTACCAGAAAGCCGCCCAGGATTGGCCCTGGGTGCAAGCTGTCTGCCTCTGGGCGTCGCGCTTCCCCAAAAGCCAGTACACCTACTTCGATAACTACAGCTTCCTGACCCCCGACTTCATCCCCAAAGCCGTCTACCTGGAGGTACAGAAGTACGCGAAAGGCGGAAAATAAGGTGTCCGACTCTCCAGCCTGCACCCTTGCTCTTTATTTCGTAACTCATAACTCGTAATTCCTCGAGAAATGCGCCGCACATCAACCGACCTGCTTATAATAGCTATCCTTGCCCTGATATTGCTGCTGGTGTGGGCCGGGCAGCAGCATGCCCCCGACCGCTACTTACAGCAAATACAAAGCAGCGGCGTGCTGCGAGTGGGCATGGACCCTACTTATCCTCCTTTCGACGCGCTAAATGGCGGCAAGGTAGCAGGATACGATGCTAACCTGGCGAGCGCAGTCGCTAAGGACCTCGGCGTGACAGTAGAGTTTCATAGCTACGCCCTCGATACCCTTTACGACGCGCTCGCCACAGGCAAAGCAGACATGCTCGTATCGGCTTTGCCTTTCATCTATGAGCGTCAAGCTGATGTCAGGTACTCAGTCCCTTACTACCAGGCAGGACAGGTGCTGGTTGTGCGCGCCGGTGACACCCGCATCACCTCCCTGCCTGACTTGAGCGGCAAGAAAGTAGGCGTAGAACTTGGATCTGTCGCCGACACGGAAGCGCGACGTGAGAGCTCTCGCCTCGCGGGCATGCAGCTTAGCTCTACCTACCGGTCGGCGGAAGAAGCTCTCTCCGCCCTTGTCAAGGGCGAAGTAGATGCTGCTATCACCGACAACTTATCTGCCCAACTCTTTCTGGGTACTCACTCCGGCTCTCTATATATAATCTCATTGCCGCTCACAGATGAGCCGTATGTAATCGCCATGCCTGTTCGCGCCACCGGACTATCCGCCCGCGTAGATGCGACTATAGAACGCCTGCGCGCCTCAGGCGAGCTAGCCCGCCTCATGGGCGCGCCCTGAAGCTGATTTAGTGGTACGGCAGCTGCCGGGCGTAGAGTTGCTTCTCTGCGGCTTGTAGTATTATGCAGCCTTTTACTCCACTCTGCCACTTACCCGCTTTGGTGTAGAATGAAACATGGGAACCAGGACAGGCGCTTGGATAGGTCGGCTTTCTCAACCACGAAATCAGTAGAGAGGTCTCACATGAAACTTCGATTGCCACAAGTTGTGCTACTAGCGCTTCTCAATTTCCTACTGCTTGCCGCTCTTCACGGGTCCGAGCAAGCAGCGCTCCCAGCGAGCATACCAGGCCAGGTTGGCCCTTCCTCCAACAGCGCAGATTGGCCGATGTACGGACATGACTGGAGCCGCACCAACTACAACCCTGCCGAAAAGACGATCAATGCGAGCAACGTGAGCCAGCTTGTCTCGCGCTGGCAGTCGCCCGACCTCGGCAGCAATGGCACCCCACCTTCGGGCGCGCCGAGTGTAGCCAACGGCAAGGTGTACGTCGGCAGCAGCCGTAGCTCAGGAGACAACTTCTTCGCCTTCGACGCGGCTACAGGCGCGCAAGCCTGGACTGCCAACGTAGGCTACAAGAGCGATTGCTTCAACGTTGGCATCGGCTCTACTTCGGCTATATCAGGCGCAACGCTGGTGGTGGGCGGCGGCGATGCGGCTTATTATGGCCTCAATGCTAACAGCGGAGCGCGCCTCTGGCGCAACGCCATGAACGTCGGCAGCAGCGGCTTCGCCTGGACATCTCCTCTGCTGGCGAATGGCAAAGCCTATGTAGGTATAGCCTCGCGCTGCGACAATCCATCGGTGCGCGGTGAGGTGCGTGCCCTCGACCTGCAAAACGGCAGTCAGTCAGCTACCCAGTATTTTGTCCCAGCAGGAAAGGCGGGCGGAGGCATCTGGAACTCGCCTGCCCTCAGCCCCGACGGTGGCACCCTCATTGTCGCTACCGGCGAGGACTTTGCGGGCTATAATGGCCCTTATAACCGTGCTATAGTTTCGCTCGACTCGCGCACCCTTGAGATAAAGCAGTCGCACCAGCAAGGCAGCCTCAACCAGGACGCCGATTTCGGCACGACCCCTATCGTCTTCAGTGACAACCAGAAGCGCATTCTCGTCGGCGCAAACCACAAAGACGGCGTTTTCTACGCCTATGCACTAAACAACATCAACGGTGGGCCTATATGGTCCCGCCAAATAGGGGTCGCAGTGGGGATGATGGCTGCCTATGATCCCACCTTCGGCGATGGCGGCACCCTCTTCATCCAGGGCGGTGGGGCCAGGCTCTACGCAGTTGACCCCGCCACAGGCAAAGATCGCTGGCCTGATGTGGGAGTTGGCGGGCAAGACAACATGGCTGTCGCCAACGGTGTCATCTACCTCAACGAGGAGGGCGCGCTCAAAGCGCTTGATGAGAGCAATGGACGTCTCCTGCGTACGATCACCCCTGTGCGCTCAGGCGCAAGCAACAGCGGCGTAGCTATCTCCAATGGCGTCATCTACTGGCTCTCCGGTAATTACCTCAACGCCTGGGGCTTGCCCGGTGGCGCCCCCGCCCCACCCGCCTTGCCCGGCACAGGCACTCAAATGTTCCCGCAAACAGGAAAGAGTGTGAGCGGCATATTCCTGGACTACTGGAAGACACACGGCGGCCTGCCCCAGCAAGGCTACCCTATCTCTGACCTCA
>DAHVFG010000176.1:0-3879 GCA_027317125.1 Chloroflexota bacterium
GTCCAATACCGCCCACCCTCAGGCCCTGGCACCAGGGCTTTTGTTCGCCCACTCGCTTGCTGCACTGCTGCCTGCGCGTAGTAGCTCTATTCTATACCACCCGTACAGAGGCCGCCAGTAAAATAGGCGCTAACTGACGCGTAGAGTGCCCAGGGCGATTGCATCTAAATTGGTTTACGCACCGAACTCCCCTATACAGGACCTCGACCCATTGTCACTGTAACATACAGCAGGTGAAGTCGGCTCGCAGATTGGCTGATACCAGGCATGGTTTTGCCTGGCTGAGTCATTCCGGCAATTTAGATGCAATCGCCCTGGTTACAGCAGCAGAAAGTATTGAAATTGGATTTTGCGTGTGCTATACTATGCGCGGTGCGCTGCTTAGATAAAGTTCCTGAAACTTCTATCAGAGGTGGTGTTCTTGCATTGTCGGCTGCAACTGGACATTCTTACGCCACGACCCATGCGCTCAAAAATGGGTAAGGAGGTTCTCATGTAGGTGCTCGCGCTTTTCGGTTTAGCGGCTTCCGAAGCGCTGTCGAGGTACAAAAGCTCGCCGTTACTTTGCATTTTCGAGTCAAGGAGGGAATCAGGGTGAAAAGTAAGAAAGTTAATCCCAAGCTGCGTTGGCTTTCCATCTCAGCACTGGTTGTGCTTGCACTGCCGGCGTTCGCTCCCAATCATGCTTATGCCCAAGGAAGCAGTCGTACATTCCCTGAGACGGGCAAAACTGTAACGGGGCGCTTCCTCGATTATTGGAACACTCACGGTGGACTGGCACAACAGGGCTATCCGATCTCTGAGTCGATGCAGGAGACTTCGGATACGGATGGTAAGTCTTACACCGTGCAATATTTTGAGCGTGCAGAGTTTGAAGCGCACCCTGAGAATCCTGCCCCTTACGATGTGCTCCTCTCGCTTCTCGGTAACTTCCTCTACAAGCAGAAGTATCCGAATGGCGCTCCCGGACAGGTAGCCAACACATCAGCAAATTCGCGCCTCTTTCCTGAAACACAGCGTCGCGTAGGCGGCATCTTCCTCGATTATTGGAACACTCACGGTGGACTGGCACAACAGGGCCTGCCCCTCTCTGATGAGTTCCAGGAAGTTTCCGACCTCAACGGGCAGACGTATAAGGTGCAATACTTCGAGCGTGCCGTCTTCGAGTATCACCCTGAGAACCAGGCTCCATATGACGTGCTGCTCTCGCAATTAGGCAAGTTCCGCTATTCGGCCAAGTATGTGGGCGGCCCCAATCCGAATCCGCCGCCTAACCCTAACCCCCAGCCTACTCCCAAGCCCACCACGGCTCCGCCTCCACCTCCGCCCGCAGCAGGTTGCAATCTACCCAACAACAAGAACGCCGTGACAGACAAGAGAAGCATCCAGGCAGGCCAGAGTATACGCATTGCCGCAGGCGGCTTCACCCCTGGTGAGCCTGTCTCATACTGGTTTACCGCGCCCGATGGCAGCGTTGCGGGCACCGCGCATCCCGTTGACCTCGGTCCCGACGCCAACGGCAACATCGGACCTTATACAATCCAGACAGATGCCGAGTTTGCCCAGTTCCCTGGGCGCTGGGCGCTTACCTTCCAGGGCGCATACAGTGGGAATGTGGCAGTAGCATATTTCTGCATCACCCGCTAACCACAACGTGCATTAGCGACGGCTATCTAAAGAAGGGAGGCAACCGCCTCTCTTCTTTGTTCTGGATCGTATTACTTCTCATGTTTGACAGCTGCATGCACGCATGCTATAGTTCGTAACGGCTGCTCGGCAGTTGATTTCCGCCCTGCGTTACCGTTCGGGGGCACACATACGGCGCTACAGGTTGTCTCCGGTAACGGCGCACTATTCGCTCACGAAAGGACAAAGATTTGGCTCTAAATAGACAAGGTCCTCTCTTTTCCTACTTGCTGGCCGGGGCGCTCGCAACGCCGCTTGTTAGCTCGTGGAGTGGGGTGTACGTCGCAACAACGCCCCACAAAGCTGACTATTCGAGTAACTTCACACGTGGGCAATCGGGATTGTTATACCAGGCCTCGGCATCGGGGCTTGGTAATGCCGCTATCTACTCAGTAAACGCTCAGGCGCCAAACGCCTTCGCCGATCCTGCCTTCCAACGCACCTGGGAGCGCACCGACAAGCCCGTAGCATCGGGCCAGGTGCAGCGCTCGTGGTACTGGGGGCCTACGCCCACAAGTGGCGCATTGCAGGAAGACTATGCCGAAGGCGCTGGTGGAAAGCGCCTGGTGCAGTACTTCGATAAGAGCCGCATGGAAATCAACAATCCATCGGCAGACCCCAGGAGCCAATTCTACGTTACTAACGGCCTGCTCACAGTTGAGCTTATTTCCGGCAAGATGCAGACGGGTAACGCCGCATACGCGGACCGCTATCCCGCCGACATCCCCATGGCCTCCGATTCAGATGATACAAACGCTCCCACCTATCTCAGCTTCCAGGCTGTAAGCAACACTACGCTGGGCGACCACCCCGCAAACTCCAAGATAGGCACACCGGCTACCTCCACAATCACCCGCGCAGGCGTGGTGGGCGATGATCCTACCAAATCTACTTACCCCGACGTCAATATCGTCTATTACGACCAGGCCACCAAGCACAATGTGCCAAAGGCGATTTGGGACTTCCTCAACCAGTCAGGCCCCGTATATAACTCGGCAACTGGGCAGACAGAGAGCGCTCGCCTTTCCGACCCCTGGTTCTACGCCACGGGCCTGCCTATCTCTGATCCTTACTGGGCACGTGTAAAGATAGCAGGCCAGCAACAGGATGTGCTGATTCAGGCCTTTGAGCGCCGCGTAGTCACCTACGTGCCGAATGGCGTTCCCGGCTTCAAGGTGCAGATGGGCAACATAGGACAGCACTACTATGATTGGCGGTACAAGAACGCGGGCCAGCCGCAGGGCACCCCTTTACCCGCGGCCTCCCCGACGACGGCAGCGCCTCCTACCCGCCCTGCTCAGCAACCCACCGCCACAACTCCTGCCGCCCCACCGCCCGGCAACAACTCGGATTGTTCCGGCATACCGGCTGGCAGGAACGCCACCGTCACACCTAACTGCGGCCCTGGCGGCACCGTCTTCAGGTCCACAGCACAGGGTTTCCAACCGGGTGAGAGCGTCGGTATCTATGTGACCGACCCAACACAGGCGGTGAACGGCGCACCTTTCCAGGAGGATGCTGATGGCTCAGGAAGAGTGGCGGGGGTCACACTGACGAGCAATCGCCAGTTCCCAGCAGGTATATGGGCTATCACCTTCGAAGGCACTGTCTCCCACGCGAAGGCGGTAGGCTACTTCAAGATAACGGCCGCTCCCGCCACAGCCACACCCGGCGGTGGCGGCGGCAATTCCAGCTGCACCAACGTGCCGCCGTCAGTCAATATGCGGATTCTGCCGAGCAATTGCGGGCCTGCCGGGACGCAGTTCGGCTTCTTCGGGCGCGGCTTCCAGCCCGGTGAGAAGGTGGGCGTATACCTGACCGACCCTAATGGGGCAGTCTTCGGCGCGCCTTTCCAGACGGACACAGACAGCACAGGCAATGCCGAGCCGGTTGGCCTCACCACGGACAGCAGCTTCCAGCCCGGCATCTGGGCAATGACTATGGAAGGCACCACGTCGCACAACAGAGCAGTAGGTTACTTCAAGATAACCTCTCCCTGAGAGCGCACAGATACAAACACGCTTCATACCAAATTGGGGATTCGCGCCTTGTGAGCGTATATACCTTAGTCCTACAGCCGCAGTTATTCACAAGGCGTAGAGTTGAGCGAGACGACGCTTGTAGTGGCACCGTTTAGCTCTGGCCTGATGACGGCGTCTCCACCTAGACCAATCCAGCACCTTGTCGACATCA
>DAHVFG010000177.1:0-3845 GCA_027317125.1 Chloroflexota bacterium
CGCAGGGGCAGAGCGCAAAAACCCAAGAAAACAACGACAAAGAGGACACAGCAAGCCGACCTGGGATCGTGCTCCCCCACAAGGGCGCTGACTTCAGCAGTTACACCATGGAGCCTCCACAGCCTGAGCAGACTGCGGCGCCGCCCCCACAGGCGCGCGCAGCTCATGTAGACGAGCCGGAGCAGCCGCATCACAACACTGGCGTGCTAAGGGACTCCGAACCGCCCGTGTCCGACCTTGCGGCATCATTCCAAGCCGCCGTAGTAGACGCTCTGGTAGACAAGACGCTGGCTGCCGCTGCTGAGTACAGGGTACGCCAAGTGCTGATCGCCGGCGGTGTAGCGGCGAACTCGCTACTCAGGGAAAAGCTGGGCGAGCGGCTGACGATCCCCTTCCGCTATCCTCCCCTCGTCCTCTGCACAGATAACGCGGCCATGATTGCAGCCGCAGCCTACTACCGCTACGCCGACTCAGTGCAGCACGACTTCAGCCTCGATATAGAACCCAACGCGAGATTCGTGTAGGGTAGGTATTCTAATACCTTGCTTCAATGCACCACAAGCGTGCGGCAGTTCATATCGGGCGCAGCGTCTATATGCATTATGTCAAGAACAGTGAGGCTTATGTCGCATAGCCTGCCGCCGGAGCGTAATTGTGCGTGGCGCAGAGGGCTGTCGCCGGGGGCCACCAGGATAAAAGGCACGGGATTAAGGGTGTGGAAGGTGTGCGGCCCGCTTGTAGTGGGGTCCACCATCTGCTCGGCGTTGCCGTGATCGGCTGTGATTAGGAGCGCGCCTCCTGCCTGCTGGAGCGCATCATAAAGGCGGCCCACACATTTATCCACTGCTTCAATTGCTTTGATCGTGGCGTCCAGCTTACCGCTGTGACCCACCATGTCGCCGTTAGCAAAGTTGGCAACAATGAGGTCGTATACGCCCGAGTCTATACGCTTCACGAGCTCGTCGGCTATGGCGTACGCGCTCATCTCAGGCTTGAGGTCGTAGGTAGCCACTTTGGGTGAAGGCACGAGCATGCGGTCCTCGCCGGGGAAAGGCTGCTCGGTGCGCCCGTTGAAGAAGAAGGTCACGTGGGCGTACTTCTCAGTTTCCGCAATGTGAAACTGCCGCAAGCCGAGGTCGCTAACCACTTTGGCGAGAGGCACCTTCACCTCCATCGCTTTGTAAGCAACACGCACTGGCAAGCCCTCTGCATAGCGCGTCATCGTCACGAAGTAAAGGTCAGTGAGCAGCTTGCGTCGCTCGAAAGAAGTGAGCTCTGGATCGGTGATGGCTCTGGTCAATTCGCGCCCGCGATCAGAGCGGAAGTTGAAGTAAACAACAGCGTCGCCGTCCTTGACAGCCGCGGGCGGCTCGCAACCAGGGATAATCACTGTAGGCACAATGAACTCATCGGTAACACCCGCCTGGTAGGAGTCGCGGAAGACCTGAAGCGGGTCCGGGGTGTGGGGGCCTTCGCCATATACAATTGCGTTGTATGCCTTCTCTACGCGTTCCCAGCGATTGTCGCGGTCCATCGCGTAGTAACGCCCGGAAACAGTGCCCACTCGGCCCACGCCTATCGCTTCCATCTTCTGGAGAACGCTTTGCATGAATGCCAGGCCGCTTTCTGGAGGGGTATCACGTCCATCGGTAAAGGCATGGTAGACGACGCGCTCTAATCCGCGCCTCTTAGCAAGCTCGAGCAAGGCGAAAAGGTGCGCCCAGTGGCTATGCACCCCGCCGGGGCCGAGCAGACCCAGGAGGTGGAGCGTGGTGCCGCGCGCAATGGCATGTTCGCAAGCCGCCACAAGTTCAGGGTTCTCGAAGAAGGAGCCATCCTCAATGGCCTTATCGAGGCGAGTAAGCTCCTGGTAAACCACGAAGCCCGCCCCCATATTCTGATGACCCACCTCAGAATTGCCCATCTGACCGCTCGGCAGCCCAACGGCGTGTTCGGACGCATCCAGTGAGGTGTGAGGATACTCTGCCCAGAGCCGGTCCATATTGGGAGTATCGGCCAGCGCGATGGCGTTATTCTCGCGGTCAGCGTTTAAACCCCAGCCGTCAAGTACTACCAACGCGATAGGGCGCGGTCGTGCGTTCAGGGCTTCCTCCTACCCTCTCCAGCTCTTTTCGGCTTTGTACTCGTTGATGTAGTGCTTGCAGACATCGCAGAGGGTGACTTCGGCCTGGCGTCTGTATACACCTTTGCGCGTTCTGTAGCGATAGTTATAGCGGTGGCGGCTGACGTGACGTGGGCAGTAGGAGAGGCCGCAGCGCTCACAGCGAGCGTAGAGCTCATTAGGACAATCCTCCCAGCCACAGAGACCTTCTTCGCTGTTGCGGCGTTCCGCTTCCTGTCTGCGCTCCACCTCGGCCACCTGACCGGCCTCGTCCTGCAGTTTATGCCTGTACGTCGATCTGCAAAGGCGGCATACCGACACCTCGGTATCGCCATGCTTGACACAGAAGTGGCGACCGCAGATTACACACTGGGCCGCCGGAGCGCGAAAACAGACCGCAATTGGACTTTCACATTTTAATCCCATACTGTTGCTTGACTTCCAGTCTATTCAATTAGTTGGCGCCGCATTATGCACACGCTCTATTGTACAACGTAATGAGTGAAACGTGAAGCGGACGCGTATTGTGTAAGTGTTCAGAGTAGGGGTAGAACAATCTTCAAGAGGTATCCTGCGCGGGTGCCCCCTGCAACCCTCTCAGGGGCAAGGCCCCTGCACCTCAACTCCTTACTTACGCGTATTGCGTAAGTAAGGAGTTGAGGATAAAGATACTGCGTCCATAATCCCATACTCATTACGCATATGCAACTATCTTGCCACCGCTTCTATACCATTGCGCCTGTGAGGGCGATTAGCGCCGACCTGCCCCAGGTCATAATCGCGGTAGAGCTTCGGCAGCATATCCTTGGGCGACCAGTCCTTCCAGGAGCCGTATTTGCCGTGATACTCGTGCAGAGTTTCGCCTACTTCATAGAAAAGGAGTTGTGCCACACGCAAGCCTACAGGGAGAATCGCCATCGCATGGCTGTGATTGGTGATCTCCATCGTCCACTTGGAGATGTAGCCCACATCGCCTACTCCCGCGCATTTACAAACAGAGAGGCATGAGCGGCCAATGCTGGAGCGCGAGCGCATCGAGGTGGTAAAACCATTACGCCCGCCGACCACCTCTTCGGTGTGAGCAAGGATGGTATCGCCGGGGCGAATGCGTATAAAGCCATCCTCGGCATAATGAGGCCCCAGCCAGAACGACTCGGCGTCCTCCTCGTCGGTGAAGTTCACCGTCACCATGTTATGATTCGGGATAAAGTAATACGCGCCCAGGCGAACATCATATGAGTTTGTGCCTAGCTGCCTCGGCTCGAACGGCTCAATGATAATATTCCCATTTTCTATCTCCTCGGTAATCCGCTTGTCAGACAACAACATGGCCCAAATCTCCTTACAGTGGTCAGCAGTCGGTGGTCAGTAGTTAGTAGCTATGAGAACTCCAACTCTACGGGCGATATGCCCAATCTCCGGCTTTCGCTTCAGCCACAACTCTTCTATATACGTCCAACGTCATATCGGCGACGCGGCCCCAGTTGTAGAGGGTGCGTGCTACGTGATCGGCGTTCTGCGCTCTGGACCTCGACCAGTCGGGGTGCTTCAGAGTGTGCAAGATGCCCCAGGCCAGCGATGCCGGATCGTCAGGATAGACCTTGATGCCCGTCTCATGCAAGTCTACGACTTCTGAAAGACCTCCCACGTCGCTTACCACCACGGGCGTACCGGCGGCCATCGCCTCAAGCGCCACGATGCCGAAAGGCTCGTAAAGGCTCGG
>DAHVFG010000178.1:0-3829 GCA_027317125.1 Chloroflexota bacterium
CTATGACATTACAAAAGGCCTCGGCGACATTATGGACGAGGATGAGATGCTGCGCTATCTGGCAAATACTCTCCAGACTTTACAAGACGCATCCATGTGTATCATAAGGCTCGTCAACAAAGATAACAGAGTAGAAATCAGGGCAAGTGCGGGCATATCTCCTGATCTGCTGGAGAAGCTTCGCGGGCTGCGCTTAGATACCACAGCGTTGAGTGGGGTGCTTAGAGAAGGCAAGCCTATTATATGTGAAGAACTGGACCTTGACCCATCGGAGAGCGTCGCGCCCGTTGCCGCAGGTATAAAGTCGGCGTATGTGTTCCCCATCAAGGCTGAAGCACAGGTACTTGGCTGTGTAAGCCTCACTTTCAATAAGGTAAAGTCGCTCAGCCCGGAATACAACGACCTTCTGCTGGCGATCACCGCGCAGGCGGGAGTAGCCTTGCAGAGAGCGCAGCTCTTCTCTGATGCGCGCCGTCTTGCGCGGGAAATGAGCACCCTCTACGACGTTGGCCTGTACACAGGCTCCACACTGTCAACGCCTGAGGTGCTTCGCCGTACAGGAGACAACATAGAAAAACTGATGAACCCTGACGCCTATTACATCGCCCTTTACGACGAGGAGAGCCAGATGATCTCCTTCGAGGTCTTTAAGGAACATGGGCAGCAGATGCCCAGGCTGAGAGTACCTATCGAGAAGGGCGGCCTTACCGCCCGCATTGTGCAAAGTCGTAAGCCCTTCCTGGTGCATGATTGGGCTGTAGATGGCGCGCAGTACAGCGATATAGTGGGCAAAGTAGGATTGGATATGCTCTCCTATCTCGGCGTGCCGATGCTGCTGGAGAACAGAGTGGTCGGGGCGATCTCTGTGCAGTGTGCTAACCCTACAATCTTTAATGAACACGATCAGCGATTGTTAACCGCTATGTCCGCGCAGACAGCTATGGCTCTCGAAAACGCGAAGTTGCACCAGCTCGCACAGGAGCAGGCAAAGCTCGATAGCATGACATGTGTCTACAATCATGGTCATTTTATAGAACTGATCCGCCAATCAGTTGCTGTATCGGACCTGGCGGCAGCCCCAGTATCGCTTATCATGCTCGATATTGATCGCTTCAAGCAGTACAACGACACCTATGGCCACATGGTTGGCGATAGAGTACTCAAGCTGGTAGCACAGGTGCTTAAGAGCAGCGTCAAAGAGAGCGATGCTGTGGGGCGCTGGGGCGGCGAGGAGTTCGGCGTGTTGCTTCCGGGCACAGGCATAGAGGAAGCGCAAAAGGTGGCTCGCCGCATTCGCAATACCATCACGGAGCTAACGCCAAAAGATATGCGAGGCAAGCTGATTGTCAGCCCTACGATCAGCCAGGGTTTATCCTCTTACCCGGACCCGGCGATGCGTGTGGCTGACTTGATAGAAGAAGCTGACGCTGCGCTATATAACGCAAAAGCGCGTGGGCGCAACCAGCTGGTTGTTTACGAATCTCAAGGGGTGATGAGCGACGTACCCTCCACCTCAAGCTTGAACACCTCCGCGCTGGGCCTCGCGACCGTTCGCCTGGAGGATGAATAGTTATGAATTGCCCATCAGGGATATAAGCCAGCAGATGAGATAATCACCGATATTACGTAATCCACAGTTTCCATGACTATCCAGCCACAGCCCACAACAAGTAACCCTTCTCTCGTAAGCTCGCGGCGACTGCGGGTGATTGTTACAGGCGGGGGCACCGGCGGCCACGTCAGTCCTGCGGTGGCCGTCATAACTCGCCTGCGGGAGCGTAGCCTCGTAGAGGGTTGGCCTTTGGAGATGCTGTATATAGGCAGCGTGGCGGGCGTGGAGAGGCACATTGTTTCCGAGATGAGCATCAAGTATGTAGCTATACAAACGGGCAAGCTGCGCCGCTATCTGTCGCTGCAAACGCCTGTTGACCTCCTCGCCAGGCTTCCTGCGGGCGCTTTCCAGGCGCTGAGAGCGGTGCGCCGCTTCAGACCCGACGTCATATTTAGCACTGGCGGTTACGTTTGCGTACCCACCGTTGTCTCAGGTGCGCTGCTTGCGGTGCCTTCGCTGGCGCATGAGCAAACGGCGCTTGTCGGCCTCGCCAACCGCATAGCAGGTCGCTTTGCCACGCGGGTGGCTATTAGCTTCCCACAGTCTGCGAGCTTCTTTCCGGCAGGCAAAACTATCCTGACGGGCAATCCTGTGCGGCCTTCTATATTGGGGGGTGATGCTGCGCGGGCTGCTCAACGCTTTGGGCTGGATGCTCTGGTGCCTACTCTTTACGTGACGGGCGGCGCTCAAGGCTCGCATGCCGTCAACCTGGCGGTCTGCGATGCGCTACCGCGCCTGCTGGACTTTTGCCAGTTGATACACCAGTGCGGCGAAGGCCCGGATGGCAGCGGCGCTGATTTGCGGATGCTGCGGCAGACCCAAAGCGCCCTGGGTGACGCTCAACGAGCGCGCTATGTCGTGCAGGCTTATGTCGGCGAAGAGCTTGCCGATATTTACGCTCTGGCCTCGCTCGTGATAGGCCGCGCCGGTGCGGGCACTGTGAACGAGCTTGCTACTCTGGGCAAGCCCTCTTTGCTGATACCATTGCCCGGCGCGGCGAGCGGCGAGCAGGAAGCCAATGGGCGCGCTTTAGAGAAAGAGGGTGGGGCAGTTCTTCTTTTACAGCGCGATCTAACCCCTGATAGCTTTGTTGCCGCGATATACAAGCTCATAGAGGAGCCAGCACGCCTTGCTGAGATGCGTGCAGGTGCGCTCAAGCTGGCAAGACCGAGCGCTGCTGATGCTATTGTGGACGAGCTTTTGCATCTGGCAAGTGGCAAGAAGTAGAGTAACTTTACATACAGGATGGGTGCCTCAGATGGCTGCACTTCACATATCATACCTCTTTGATTGGCATCACTTCAAAGTGGAAGCAGAACCGTTGATCCAGGCCGCCGATGCTGGCGATGCCGCACGGGTTCGAGACCGCGCAGCCGAGATTACAGGTGAGCTACGCTTCCAGGGGCAGGAGTGGATCCTTGATAATCCCTGGAGCAATCCCCTTCCTGATCTGGCACGGTGGGTGACGCCTCTTAATCCTGAGCAAATTGGCATCTGCTTTCTTGTTGTGCTCACAACCCATCTAAGCGAGTCGCCAGCCAGCTTGCTGGCCGACTGGCCCTTGTTGAATGCAGGGTTGTCGGCACTTGGGTGGAGCGAGCGCGACACAGCCATTCTGACCAAAGGTTGGGCAACCGGGGCTTTGCTCCGCCCTGATGGGATAGGCGACCCGCTACTGCGCCCCGACCTCACCCTCGATCTTCTGCGATATAACTTTGCCTGGCGAGTGACTACCACATACGGCGATGTTGGCTGGCTCGACACCGCTACCGTCTATCAGATGCGCGAGCGGCTGATCCCCATCCGCGACCAGCTTGCCTATCTCAGCGAAGAGCAGCTACAGCGTGCAGGCCCCGCCGCAACAATTCGCTCCCTCCTGACCGCCCACGACCGCGCCCTGATCATGCTTTCCGCCGCCGTCGAAACAAACAGAGGGCTTTTTATGACTACCAGTTAGGGTCATCAAGCAAAATATGCATCGAGTGGGTTCTGCATATGCCTCCATTTTCCTGGTGCGGGAAGTCATTTTCAGAGGCGTATGTGTGCAAACGCGATAGCTTACTTCGTAGAGATCACATAGAGATCCTCACGCACAAAAACGCAGGCAAGTAAGGTTTCAGAGTAAGGGTGGACACTCCCTAACCCCCAAGCCCTCTCCCTTCATGGGAGATATACTCCCCAGCAATAAAGCCCCCTCTCCCTTCATGGGAGAGGGGC
>DAHVFG010000179.1:0-3793 GCA_027317125.1 Chloroflexota bacterium
CCTATGGCCATACAGCTACCATCTGGCGCATCAACCTGGGGTGGGCGCGCCGGCGTGACCGGGGGCAGTATGGTTTCCAGTTGGATTTGGAGAGGGGTTACTGGGCACGCAACGAAGCTCTTGAGGAAGCCGACCAGTCTGATCCGATGTCCCCGTCCAAGGCTCGCGTGATCCCTTATGTTGAGGATCGCCGCAACTGCCTTCTGATACAGCCAACCGGAGACATAGATGCAGCTTTGATGGCTTCTTTGCAAGCCGCCGTCAAGAGCGCAATACAGGTGCTCTACCAACTCGAAGATAATGAGCTGGCAACTGAGCCTCTTCCCAGCTCTGACGATCGACGCATCATATTGATCTACGAGTCGGCTGAGGGTGGGGCCGGAGTGCTAAAGCGGCTCCTGGACGACCCGGATGCCTTTGCCGAGATGGCTCGCAAGGCGCTTGAGATCTGCCACTTCAACCCGGACACCGGTGAGGACCTGCACCACGCGCCGCGTGCCAAAGAAGACTGCGAGGCCGCCTGCTACGACTGCTTGATGAGCTACGGAAATCAGCGCGATCACAGGTTGCTGGACCGTAAAGTTATTCGAGACCTGCTCCTGCAGTGGGCGGGCTCAAGTGTTGACGCAGCTCCTGCTCACAAATCGAAGCAGGCGCATATCGAGGAGTTGATGCGAATAGCCGGTTCTGAGTTAGAGAAGAAGTGGCTGCGCTACGTAGAAGAGCGTAACCTGCGGCTGCCGACCAGGGGGCAGATGCTTATTGAGGCGTGCAGTACGCGGCCCGACTTTTTCTATGACGACGAGCAAACAGCAATCTACATAGATGGCCCCGTTCACGACTATCCGCACCGCCAGGAGCGTGACCGCGCCCAGTCAGCGCAAATGCTGTCTAAAGGTTACTTGGTCATAAGGTTCGGGCACGATGAGGATTGGGATGCGGTGCTGGCCAAGCACCCGGACGTATTTGGTAAACACTAGTGGTGTAGAAGCTAGTTGAGCTCAATGAGGCGCTTCAGGGGGAGTTGCGGCCTCGAGGCATGGATAAGTGAATTTAAGAGGTGTTGATAATTGGAACTATATCCAGACAAGCAGAAGATCATTGGGTTGGTCCAAAGAGCCTACGACGGCAGCCTCTGCCTACCTGACTTCCAAAGAGAGCTGGTTTGGACTCCTGCTCAAGTAGCAGATCTTCTCCGCTCAATATTGCGGGGTTACTATATCGGCTCAGTATTGCTCCTGCGCAGCAATCCGGATAAGCCGCCTTTTGCTCCTGTATATCTCCGCGGTTGTCCAAGGAAACACCCTGATGGACCACGACCTGATCTTCTGGTGCTGGACGGGCAGCAGCGTCTGACGTCACTTCTCTATGCTCTTACCGCTCCTATGGACGTGAAACTCAAGGATGCGCGCGAGCCCCGCCTCTTCTTCGTTGACCTCGGTCTTCTTCATGCCGATCCAGACAACGACGCAGTTATTATCGACCTACCAAAGGGCGAACTGGCTGGCTTGGACAAACTGGACACTCAGTACCAACGCCGCATCCTTCCTATGACTACGCTGTTCCGAGCGGACGAGCTTCGTAAATGGTTCTTTGGCCTTGATGATTGGCTGAAAGATAACGATCCTGGCAACCACGTCCTGTTCCGAAGTCAATGGCGGGACGAATGGGACGCCGACTTGGATGAATTCCAGCACTTTCAAGTAGCAGTTATAGAGCTACCGCAAGTGGACGATAATGATTCCGACGCCCTTGGGCGCGTATGTGCTATCTTCGAGAAACTGAACTCGACAGGTGTAGAACTGTCGGTCTACGACCTCCTAACTGCTCGGCTCTATCGCAGTGGAATCAAACTGCATGACCTTTGGAAGGAGGCCTACCAGCAGCACAAGCGGCTCAACTTATGGTCAGGCGGACTTGCCGATCGCAACAAGTTCGGTGTTTTGGTTCTACGCACTCTCGCTCTGCTTCGCGGGCAAGAGGTGAAGCCTAGTGTGCTTATAAACTTGGCTCCGCACGGTTTTAGGGAGGACTGGCGTCGGGCCGCAGCAGCTATGGAAAGGGCCTTGGAACTCGTAGCCAGCACTACGGACGGATTCGGCGTGTTCGACAAGAAGTGGTTACCCGGTTTCGCATTGCTCCCTATCCTTGCTGCCCTTCGGGCTGAGATAGAAGATCGGAAGCTAGACGGTACTGCTCGTGCAGACCTACGTCGTTGGTATTGGTGCAACGTATTCTTGGAGCGCTACTCCAGCGCGGTTGAGAGCAAGTCCCGCAAGGACTATAGTGAAATGGTCCCCCATTGGACTACAGGCGGCACTGAGCCCAGCGTTTTCTCAGAGGCGCAGGTACGGATAGGCTCCTCTAATTACTCGATCCGCGGCTCCACGCGCCAGGGTAGTTCTGTTTACAGTGGAGTGTTCTGCATGCTTGCCCTCCAAGGGGCACGTGACTGGCTGCGGGGTGAGAGCATACAGTTACAGACCTTACAAGACCACCACATCTTCCCCCGCTCATACCTGAAGAAGCATGGTATTGCCAATGGGGATGCCGTCAACAGCGTAGTGAATAGGACACTAATAAGCGATGAGACGAACGGCAAAATAAAGGACAAAGCCCCCGCAGAGTATCTGCGGAGCATAGATATCTTCCCCTCAGGTCCCCTGCCTGCTCTCCTGTTGCCCCACTTCGTCACCTCCGAAGTTCGCTCGGCCATGGAAGAGGCGCAGGAGAAGCTCTCTCCTCCTGACGTAACATACATTTACGAAGAGTTTTGTCGAGAACGGGAAGCAGCTATCATTGCCGAAATTCGGATGTTGTGTGGGGTCGTAGCTCCAACTCAAGGCACAGCGAATCCAGCCTAAGTGAAAGGTGCGATGATGAACTATGCAGTAGGCTCGCTCGTGCGGGCACGTGGCAGAGAATGGGTAGTGCTACCCGAGTCCGAGGAGGATCTGCTGGTCCTGCGGCCTCTGGGGGGCACTGATGACGAAGTCACGGGTATCTACCTCCCGTTGGAGAATGTGGAACCCGCCCGCTTCGATCTTCCCGATCCTCAGAAGCCCGGCGACTACCGCTCGAGCAGGTTGCTGCGTGACGCCGTGCGCTTGGGTTTTCGCTCAAGTGCGGGGCCATTTCGATCATTCGCCCGGATTGGCGTCGAGCCGCGTCCCTACCAGCTTGTGCCCCTCCTTATGGCTCTCAAGCTGGATCCAATCCGGTTGCTCATAGCTGACGATGTCGGCATTGGCAAGACCGTGGAGGCCGGGCTGGTTGCCAGGGAGCTTATCGACCGCGGGGAAGTAGACCGGCTCGCGGTGCTCTGCCCGCCCCAGCTTGCCGAGCAATGGCAGGCGGAGCTGCGTGATAAGTTCCATATAGATGCCGAACTGGTTCTACCGAGCACTGTAACCCGACTGGAGAGAAACACCCGTCTGGGGGAATCGCTCTTCGACCTATACCCGTATGTGATCGTGTCCACCGACTTCATCAAGTCAGACCGGCGCCGGGAGGAGTTCTTGCGCACTTGCCCCGAACTGGTGATCGTGGACGAAGCGCATACGTGTGCCTTTGGTGGAGAGGCGCGCGGCGGAGGACGTCATCAGCGCCACCAGTTAGTGTCGGGTCTTTCACGTAATAAGGACCGGCACATGATCCTGGTGACAGCCACCCCTCACAGTGGCAATGAGGAGGCTTTCCGCTCCCTCCTGACCATGCTGGACCCTGATTTCGCTGGCCTGCCCGAGGATCTCTCCGGCCCGCAAAACGAGCACCACCGCCGTCAATTGGCCGC
>DAHVFG010000017.1:0-36567 GCA_027317125.1 Chloroflexota bacterium
TAGCCCACTAGCCCACTCCCCCCTCTACTCGCCTATTAGCATCTGCCTGAGGTCTTCCTCGCTCTCGCGGCTGGTGAGGGCTATCACCCCATCGCGTGGCATGAGCGCCGTGTCGCCTCCTGGTATTATCATGGTTCCGTCGCGCAGCAATGCGGAGATTACCACGTTGGGTGGGAAATTGATCTCGGACAGCCGCTTCCCAACGACCTGTGCGCCAGGCTCAACGGTAGCTTCGATAATGGCTATCTGGCCGTGCTTGATCGTCATCAGATGCACCAGGCTGCGCTCAGGTATCTCCTGCTCGATGATGTTCAATATCAGATTGGTAGCAGAGACCGTTACATCAATGCCGAGCTTTTTGAATATTTCCTCGTTCTTGGGGTTGTTCACGCGGGCGATTGTACGCGGCACATCAAACATCTTCTTAGCGGTCTGGCAAATTACAAGGTTATCTTCGTCATCGCCCGTTACCGCAATAACTACGTCGGCGCGCCCTGCTCCTGCCGCCTCCAAGGTACTGGCTTCCGCTCCGTCTCCAGCCAGTACCACCGACCCAAAACGCTCTCCATAGATGGCAACTTTCCTGGCATTTTTCTCTATGAGCAGGACCTCGTATCCTTCGTTTACGAGGGTCTTGGTGAGATAGTACCCTACTTTCCCGCCCCCGACCACGATTATGTACATCAGAAATAGCTCCTATCAGGCTTTTCTTGCATCTGAAGGGGGGCGTCGCAGGACGTCCCCTTCAGCGATTGCACCCCTGGATTTCGATGCTTCCTAATGGCGGAATAGCCCGCGAATGCCACGCCCATTGTTGCCGGCAGCGCTTTCGTCATCAGGTACAGCAACATGGCGCACAGGCGAAACCTGCTGGTCTTGCAGCGACTGCTGGCTCTTGGTGGCCTCGCCGCTGCCGTTTGTCGCCAGGCCCGGGCCTATGCTCCCTATGCTCATTGTGGGCGGGGTGACTGTGGCGGCGGCGGCGGGTGTTAGCTGCCCATCACCAGCGCTTTCCTGCTGGGCTTCTTGCGCCGCCGCGACCTGGCTGAAGGCAGAGAGGAGTATATCGTGTGCTGTGGTGGATACGAGCGTAGTCGGGCAGATTGTTTCCAGCCCTAACTGATGGTACATCCCCTCGCGCCCTGGGTCGTAGATGCGCGCCAGCACCTGCTTTACACCAAATATTTCTTTGGCAACTTCGCAGGCCATAATATTGGTGTTATCGTAATTGGTAACGGCGGCAAAGGCATCCGCAGTGGCAATACCCGCCGATTTAAGAACGTCAACGTCAATGCCGGTGCCCAATACTGTTTGGCCGTTGAAGTTATCTGGCAGGCGGTCGAAGGCGGCGGGATCAGAGTCGATGATGCTTACGTCGTGGCCGCTTGCCTCCATGAGTTGAGCCAGGCGCGCGCCCACGCGCCCACAACCCAGGATAACAATCTTCATCTTGCAAAGGTCCTTTCTGAAGCCGTGCATAAAGCAGCACGCCTCAATCTCTTACTTCTCCGGTTCCGGTTCACATTCGCCCGGAATGGGGGCGCGGCAGATCCACACTCTGCAAGGGGCGTTCTTAAGCACATATGGTAGTGTGCGCCCCATATCAAGTTCCCCCAGCTTTTTCTGGTAGTCTACAGCCATCACGATAAGCTCGGCGGCGGTTTCCCGCGACATATCTACGATAGCCGCTCCTGTGCTTCTCGCCTGAAGTATTGCAGCTTCGACCTCCAGCCCCATCTCCTGCGCTACCGATTCTGCATTGTCAAGGGCTTTCTCTCCCTTTGCGACTTCCTCGGTAAGCTCGGCGTTGAGGGGGAGAGCGTGTGGCACTTCAACCACATAGACAACGTCTACTTTCACGCTGCGACCTTTGCCTTGCTTTGCTAACGCGTAGGTATAGGCAAGCTTCATCGCTTCTGTGTCTACTGGCGCTCCATTGACGGGAACCAGGATCCGCTTGGGCTTAGCCTCGGTATGATGGCGGTTAATTATGTTGTGAGCCACTGTTGTTTACTTGTCCTTCTCGAATTGCGAGCGGGTTACTATCGCTGACCGCTCACGTTAATATACGATTGATAGTTCTTCTTGTGTTGTGATTCCCGCAGGACGAGCCATACGAGCCTCTCCTCGTTTTCAAGGCAGCGTGCAGCAGTTGTTACAGTGCCAGGTAAGGAGGGGAGGGAAGTGCAGGAAAGGGTAAGAAGCACTTTGTGAAGCCTGTGGGGAGGGGAGCTCGGGCCTGATTGTGGTATACGCATAGCCACACACTTTGCGCCCAACTGTCGTGACGGCAGCGCGCCCGGTCGCTCTGTTGTGCCTGCGTACATAAGGCTGAGTGGGCAGGGCCGCAAGGCCTGTGGACCACACATCAAGCTTAGATTTCATAAGAATCGGGGCCTACAGATTCGACCTACATGACCCCAGATGTGTTACAAAGATAGTGGGTGAGATCACTGCAAGCAGCGCCCTCGAATGCGCGGCTCGCGGGGATCGGCTAGGCCCCTCGGTGGCCTCTCAATTGCTATTTACCCTCATGTCACAAGTATTCATTATACACCTTAAACACGTGTAAAGCAAGCGTTGTGGAGTGTGTGTAACTGTTCAGAGTAAGCCATGACCCTATGGGCCACCATTACAAATGAAAATACGAGCGATTCTGCACCGCCCCTACTACTACCCTTCGCATTTCTAGAGGAGTCGGGGTAGAACAAAGTTCAAGAGGTATCGGTGCGGGTGTGCCCCTTGCACCCCTATTCTTCTGAAAATAGGCTCTCAGCAGCCTACTTTCATTCCTGGTGGTGGCCCAATGGGTCATGAGTTATTCTGAACAGTTACTGGAGGGTCAGTGGCCAGTTCACCTTACCGTTATGCGCTGCTATTAATAGACTGACCACCGATAGCAAAAGTCCCTGCTATGATAGTTTATGGAGACCCACAGCATGAAGAAGAGGCTGACCTCTGGGTTAGCCATATGCGAACGCGTGTTGCCGCGCTCGACAGCGGTTCTGCGCCGCTGCTGGGCGATTTACGTAAGGAGCTCGTAATAGCAGGACAGTTGGAGCAAGGTGTACATGACGCGCTGGAGGGGAGGCTATCATCTGAGGGAATACTGAGATGCATAGCGCCCTTTCGCGCCCTAACTGCCCAGGCAGCCAGGGCTTTTTATTCGGTGTGGGGGGCAGGGGTGGAGAGCGCACCCAACGGTGTGCCTGTGGAAGGCGCTCTTGCTGCTATGCTGCAAACTTTGCAGGGTATCTCCGCACCGGGGCGCGTGATTAAGATCAAAATGCCTGAGGGCTTTGCGTTTTATGCTCTTTATCCAGAGCAATATTGCGCTGCCGCTTTGCGCTGGCGCACCGACCACCCCGATGCGGTTGGGCAGTGTGTGGTTGTGGTAGGAATACGGAGTATAGGCACCGGCCTCGCGGCTGTAGTGGCTGCTGCTCTAGAGGCAGGAGGTTGCGCTGCGCAAAGCTTTACTGTGCGGCCTACGGGCCACCCATTCGAGCGGCATGTGGAAGTAGCGCCTGCTAGCATTGAAGGGGCAGAGTGGGCGCTGGTGGTGGACGAAGGGCCGGGCATGTCAGGCTCTTCTATGGCGGCGACGGGCGCGGCTCTTGTGCGGGCTGGACTATCCCGCTCGAAGATCAGCTTCCTTCCGGCGCACTACCGCGAGCCTGGCAGCGCAGCCGCAGATGAAGTGCGCGGTTGGTGGCAGTCCACCCCCAGATATGTCGTCACGTTGAACGACCTTTCCTTTGAGGGGCATCCCCTCTCCCAGGCGTTGGCTCACGCGCTGCCGTCTCTGACAGGGGTGGATGACCCTGTGGTGGCAGTCGAAGATATTAGCGGCGGGCGATGGCGCGAAGCGTTATACCGCGACAGCAGAAGATGGCCTCCCGCCTTCGCGCCCTTTGAGCGCCCCAAGTATCTCTGCACCCTTTGCAGCGGCGCGAAGGCGCTCTTCAAGTTCGAAGGGTTGGCGGGCGCCTCAGGAGGCTCAGAGAGTACTGCGGAGAGGGTGCTTGCCGAGCTTGCTGAACGTGCCAGACTCGGTTGGGGGCCTGCCCCACTGGGCGTTGCCTATGGCTTCGTAGCTCAACATTGGGTTGAGGGCGCTCCTCTCGAACGGGAGGAGGGCGACGCTCAGTTGGCAGCCACAATTGGCCGGTATATCGCGCAGGTGGCGGGGCCGTTTCTTACCGAAAGCGAGATAGAAGAGGGCATAGTGCGCTTGCGAGAGCTCCTTTACTGGAACAGCTGGGAGGCGCTTGGAGAGAGCGAGGCTGAGGCTACTCGCCCGCTTGCTGACATGGTTCTCATTGCTTCCGCCACCCCCAGCTATGGCGACGGCCATATGGCTCCTCACGAGTGGCTCCGTACTCCTTCCGGGCAGATAATGAAGGTGGATAGCAGCAGTCATAGCTGGGACCACACGGCTGTAGGTGTGCAGCCTGTAGCCTGGGACGTGGCAGCCGCGCTTGTCGAGTGGGACCTTCATGGCGAAGCCGCCACCCCCCTCATGCAAGCCTTCGTGAAGGCGAGCGGTTGCTCAATCGCGCCCTCTACTCTCAACTTTTATCGAATGGCTTACCTGGCCTTTCGTGTGGGCTTATCCTCGATCTGCGCCAATATGAGCGCGCACGACCCAGCTGAACAAGCACGGCTGTGGCGGGCGTATGCTGACTATAAGAGCCAACTGGCGGCAATGTGTGCTGCCGCCCAGGGATCAGGGATCACCTGCTAACTCCCAATCCCCGGCGTAAGTGTTCAGAGTAAGGGTGGACACTCCCTCACCCCCAAGCCCTCTCTCCCTTCATGGGAGGTATACTCCCCAGCAATAAAGCCCCCTCTCCCATGAAGGGAGAGGGGGCGTAAGGGTGCGTAAGGGTACGCCTCCACAGCTTCTCCTTCAAGATTGCTCCACCCCAACTCTGCACGCTTACATCCCCGGCCCCTTTTTGCCAGAGGGTGCGCGCTACGATATAATACCGCTATGGAGCAGCCACTTACGATTGGCGTGGCCGGAGGCAGCGGCTCAGGCAAGACTACAGTGGTACGGGCGCTCATGGAGGCTGTCGGGCCGGATAACGCGGCTTTTTTGCCGCACGACGCCTACTACAGGGATTACAGCCACCTCTCTCTTGAAGACCGCACCTCCGTCAACTGGGATCATCCTGATGCGCTTGAGACCGAGCTTTTAGTGCAGCATTTGGCGGACCTGATTGCTCACCGGGCTATAGAGCGTCCGATCTACGATTTCCGTAACTACTCACGCTTGCGCCGAGTTGAGTGTGTTGAACCTCGCCCGGTAGTGATCGTAGAGGGTATACTTATCCTTACTGAACGCCATTTGCGTGAGCTGCTCGGTATAAAGGTGTTTGTAGACACCGACTCGGATATCCGCTTCATAAGGCGATTGCAGCGCGACAGCACAGAGCGTGCGCGCTCCGTGCCATCTGTCATCGAGCAGTACATGAAGACTGTGCGCCCGATGCACCTGGAGTTCGTAGAGCCGAGCAAACGCTATGCTGACCTGATCATACCGGAGGGTGGCTATAACCGGGTGGCAGTAGAGATGCTGGTGGCAAGGGTGAAGTCGGCGGTGGAGGCAGGCAATCTTTGAGGAGGAGCAAAGCTACAGGGCGAATTATGAATTAGCAGTTGGGGTCAGTTAGCCCTTGCTGTTTCGCTTACCGGCGGCCTAATTCGCAATTCATGATTCGTCCCCGATTCCCAACTTATCATATGAGCGATATACAAGTACAGACGCCCGCATGGGTGCGCGATGCTATTTTTTACCAGATTTTCCCGGATCGTTTCGCCAAGAGCGACAAGGTGCATAAGCCCAATAATCTGGAAGCCTGGGAGAGCCAGCCGACCACGCACGGCTTCAAGGGTGGCGACCTGCTGGGGGTTGTTGAACACCTGGATTATCTTGTAGAGCTTGGCGTCAATGCTATCTACTTCAACCCGGTCTTCCAGTCAACTGCCAACCACCGCTATCATACTTACGACTACTATCAAGTTGATCCATTGCTTGGGGGCAATGAGGCGCTGCGAGCGCTTGTTGATGAGGCACATAAGCGTGGCGTAAAGGTTGTGCTGGATGGGGTCTTCAACCACGCGAGCAGAGGCTTTTTCCAGTTCAACGATATACTGGAGAATGGCCCGTATTCACCTTACCTCGATTGGTTCAATGTGCACGGCTGGCCCCTCAACGCCTACGAGAGCCGTAACCCGCCGAACTATGACGCCTGGTGGCAATTGCCTGCTCTGCCCAAGTTCAACGTGGCAAACCCCGATGTGCGTGAATATTTGCTGGGAGTGGCTGAGCACTGGATTCGCTTCGGAATAGATGGCTGGCGGCTCGATGTGCCCGCCGAGATACAAGATGACACCTTCTGGCAGGAGTTTCGCCGTCGTGTGAAGAATGCGAACCCGGAGGCGTACATAGTGGGCGAGATATGGGAAGACGCACGGCACTGGCTCCAGGGAGACCAGTACGACGCTGTAATGAATTATCTTTACACCAAGCTCTGCATTGAGTTCTTCATAGGAAGTAAGATAGACCCGGAGCTGGTGCGCGGCTCAACGCTCTGGCCTGTACGCAGCATCTCCGCTTCCGAGTTCGCCGTTGAGATAGATGCCCTGCTCAAGCTCTACTCAGGAGCGGTGACGGAGGTACAGCTAAACCTTCTGGACAGCCACGATACCGCCCGCTACCTGACGATGGCAGGAGGGGATGAGAGCGCACTGCGCCTGGCTACTTTATTCGGGATGGTTTATCCCGGCGCACCTTGTATATACTATGGTGATGAGATAGGTCTGTTGGGTGGGAAGGACCCTCTATGTCGTGCTTCTTTCCCCTGGGACCGTGAGAAGTGGAATGGAGATCTGTTGCAGTTTTTCAAGGAGGCAACGGGCTTACGCCACGCACACCCGGCGCTGAGAAGGGGCGAGTACCGCACTTTGTACGGCCAGGGGCAAGTTTATTCCATAGGGCGGAAGCTGGGGAGCGACTCGCTGGTGGCAACCTTTAACGCCGGGCACAACCACGAGTCGGTCGGAATCCCTGTGAGTGATTTTTTACCCGATGGGGCGCTGCTCAAAGAAGTCTGGTCAGGTGCGCTCTGTACGGTGGCGGGCGGCAGGCTCGAGGTTAGCCTGCAACCACGCTCGGCTCTCGTCCTGGAAGTTGACCCCTGACAAGGGTTATGATAAGTAGTGCGGGGCGGTGGTCTAGCAGGTCCAATCCCAGGTGAATTATGTCACGACGATTTCCCGACAAGAAAGAATTGCTTCAGGCTGTAGCTGAGCAGGCGCAGCTACGGGAAGGGGCGCAAGGTGTAGAAGACGCTCTGCGCGCTATTTTCCGCGCCCAGCACGATACAGCCGCAGAGCCGCTGACTGCTCGCGCGCTTGCTCGCATCATACGCCTGCCTGTGCCGGTGGTTACGGCGTTGCGCCGAGAGCTTGAGAAGGCAGGGGTGGTCGAGCCGGGGCCGCATTTGCGCCTCACTGCTGACGCGGATAGCGTCATCTCCCAGGAGTGGGGGTGGGCATTGTCTCCTTCTGCCCATGCCTCGGTTGTTTGTCCAACCTGCGGCGGCACTGGTGTAGCCCCTTCAGGGCCGGAATGGGAGCATCTGCTTGCGGCGTTACGCCGCCATTTTGCGGATAACCCACGTGTGGATGTGATGCTGGATCAGAGCCACTGCACGCCTGAGACCAATCTGCGCCGTGTAGCCTACATGCACGAGCATGGCGCGCTCGCGGGCAAGAGCGTGCTTGCGCTGGGAGACGATGACTCCGTTTCCGCGGCGGTGGCACTGGTGGGCAAGGCATTGTCCCCAACGGGCAAACTGGCGCGGCGCGTGGTGGCCCTAGACAGCGACAATCGCATTTTGAGCCACCTGCGCGACATAGCGGTGAGCGAGGGAGCGCTTATCGGCCTGGTGCGCCACGATCTGCGCCACCCTCTGCCTGAAGAGCTTGAGGGGGAGTTCGATACAGTGTCCACAGACCCACCTTATAGCTTGCCGGGCCTGACCCTGTTTTTATCCCGGGCTATCGAGGCAATCAAACCGGAGGGCGGGCGTATATTCCTCCACTTCGGCCATCGCCCGCCCGCAGAACAACTGGCAGTGCAGAAGGCTATCGCCGAGATGGGGCTTGTGATCGAGCAGATCATCCCTAACTTCAACCAGTATGCAGGCGCGACTATTCTGGCGGGCGTCAGCGACCTTTACCTGCTCAGCGTAGGTGAGGAGGCGACACCTATAGTTGAAGGCGATTACGCGGAGCCTATTTATACAGGCCAGCTGCGCCCGACGCTACGCCTCTACGCCTGCACGTCGTGCGGCACGCAGGTGGCGGTGGGCGGCGGGGCGGCGGGACAAGTGCGACAAGCGGGACACTTTGCTAACATAGAAGCCCTCAAAGAAGCCGGTTGCCCCACCTGTGGCGAGCACGACTTCAAGTTGATCTCGCGCCGAGCTACGGGTGCGGGGCAGAATGGGTCGAATGGCAACTATCCAGAGTAGGAGCTGATCTACACGCCATGAGCGCTAATCCCGCAAGCTTCACCATACGTCCCGCCGAGGCCGGCGACCTGGATGCGCTTGTGCAGTTCGAGATTGAGATTGCCCGCATCTCCTTCCCGGATGATCCTGTCGTGGACCCGGAAGTGCATCGCAAAAAGCTGTCGAAGGCGCTGGAGCGTGACCGCGAAGGGATGTTTGTTGCTGTAGGTGAGGACGCCGGAAAGGGTGTAGTAGGCTGGTTGTGGGTAGCCCTCAACACCAACTTTCTTACGGGCCAGGCGTACGCCACCTTCCGCTCGCTCGCCACAGCGCACGGGGCTGAGAGCGCCCTGATAGCCGACATCCTCTTCGCGCACGGCATAGAATATGCAACCCAAAAAGGTGTTACTGAGATAACAGGCAAAGTGCGTGTGAACAACGTCGCCATGCGCCTGGTATATCGCAAGTTTGGTTTTACGGCAGAGCACCTGACTATGATCAGGAAGTTGTGAGGCGTGAGGAGTATTGCATATTGCGTAAGCGTCGCAGGACAGAGAAACAGCATCTATAATTCCCTACGCAATAGGCAGCACGCAGTAGGTTATGAAAGGCACACTATTTATGATCAACCGCCATGTTTTGTATGATGTCTGGGTGGAGGACGGCTCGGCGCTTGCCACTGTTGAGCCGATGAAGGATTTGATGTGCCGTGCGGCGCAGGCAGGCGGGGCTACGGTGCTACACGCCTACTTTCACCAGTTCAGCCCGTGTGGGGTCACGGGCTTCCTTTTGCTGGCTGAGTCGCACGTCTCGGTGCATACATGGGCGGAGGAGGGATTCGCCGCCTTTGACGTATTCACATGTGGTAACATGGACACCGACAAGGTGCTCGAAGTGATACGCACAGGGCTCAACCCTAGCCATGCCAGCGTGCGACGCATCGTGCGCGGCGGCGACACCGGCCCTGCATACTCCAACACGCCCGCCGCAGGAGACGCTGCTCCCCTCCCGCCGCGCACCCCATGACCCCCGGCAGATCACTTTCTAGTAGCCCACACCGACTCATTAAGTGTGTGGTGTGGGACCTCGACAACACCCTCTGGGCGGGCATCGCTGCTGAAGGCAATGTGAGCGAGATACCGGCTCCTGATCGCCGGATGCTTGACATAATAAAGCAGCTGGGGGAGCGCGGCATAGTCAGCAGCATCGCCAGTCGCAACGACCCCTCGATGTTGCCCAGGATAGTGGCTCACCCTCAGTTAGAAGGCAACTTTGTTGCGCCACAGGTGGGGTGGTGGCCCAAGAGCCAATCCCTGCGCAGCATAGCCGCCAGCCTGAATATATCGCCTGATGCTTTAGCCTTCGTTGACGATAGCCCGTACGAGCGCGCTGAGGTAAGCTATATGCTCCCGCAGGTAGTAGTCTTATCGCCTGATGAGCTACAGGAGCAGATTGACGGTCCACTCTTCGACCGGAAATACGTGACGAAGGAAGGGGCAAATCGCACCGAGATGTATCGACAGGAGGAGACGCGCAAAGCTGCCGAAGCGTCATTTGGCGGCAGCCGTGAAGGGTTCCTACAATCTTGTAATATGCGCCTGCGTATAGCACCCGCAACGGGAGCTGACCTTGAGCGGATTTTCGAGCTGACTGAGCGCACACACCAGCTTAACTCGACCGGGCGCAAATATACAGTTAGCGAGATAAGCGCCAGAATAACTGATGAGCGCTGGCTGCTTCCAACCGCCCACCTTACTGATCGCTTTGGCGACTACGGGATGGTAGGCGCGGCGATAGTTGACTTGCAGCCGCCGCCCAGAAGCTGGCTCACCGAGACGGTGATGCTGTCGTGCAGGGTTGAGGGCAGGGGCATACCGGCGGCGCTGTTGCGCTGGATTATGGGCGCGGCAAAGGAGGCAGGGGTGGAGCGGCTTCGTGCTTTATACCGGGTAAACGAGCAGAATCTGCCAATGAGGCTCCTCTTTCGGCAAATGGGGCTGAACTCCGCCGGCGTTAGTGGTGATCTGATGGTGGCGGCCCGCAATCTCTCAGAGCCTTTACCCGACTACCCATCATGGCTGCACGTCAACGTGTCAGACGAAGCATATAGATCATGACAAAGCCCAATCTGCGCTTGAAGACGCTGGCCTTGCTTGCCCGGGTGCTTGGCAAAAAGAAAGCTGCCCTGGCGCGGCTCAGCGACGATACGCCTCTCTTTTCAGGTGGTCTATCGCTCGACTCGCTGACCGGGCTTGAATTGCTAACCGCTATCGAGCAGGACTTCGACGTTGATATAGCCTCTGAGGATTTGAACCTGGAGAGCCTGCAAACAATCGGTACGCTTGTAGATTATCTCGCCGCTCACAGCGCCTCGTCGCAAATGGAGCGATAAGCGCAAGCACTACACCTTCCGGCGCTTTCGTGGCTGCGATGCACCGCGCTCTGCTTGGCGGCCTCTCTCATCTCTTGCATCACGCCAATAATGTACGCGCGCGTTTCCTTGTTGTAATCCACTTTGAAAGTATCGCTGGCGTAACGCAGTAGGCCATAAGGTGGGCGCGTCCCTCCGCTTTCTTCGAGCAAAAGGCAATAGGCGAGCACCTGAAGCAGATGAGATTCGTGGGGTTCCGCTTCGTCGCGCGCAGGCTTTACCTCTACAGGCACCAGCCCGCGTGAAGTCTCAATGATATAATCGGGTGTGCCGGTGAGGGCGTAGCGCGCTGAGTAAAGCGGCTTGCCCCTCGTTTGGCTATCTACATCCGACTGCACGATGTCTCCGCCAGGTAGTCCGCTCTCTCTACGCTCTCTACCCGACCAGCGCCACAGCACAAGCGCCAACGCAATCAATAAGAGGGCAGCCCCTATGAGCACAGCACCTGTCCATTGAGACATATGTTGATTATATCACCTGGTGCAGCACCACGCGGAGTTAGCTTACGTGTGGCCCGGCATCGCGAACTTCGGCGGGAACCTGGTCGGCGAATCTGGCGAAGTTCTCCTGAAAACGTTTGGCGAGGTTGGCGGCAGCGGCATCGTAGGCATCTTTGTCGCTCCAGGTGTTGCGCGGCGACAGCACTTCGTCAGGCACCCCGGGGCATCTTACAGGCACGCCTATACCAAAGGTTGGGTCCGGCCTGGTTTCTACCTTCGCAAGTGAGCCGTTCAGCGCCGCGCTTACCATCGCGCGTGTGTAGGCGATGCTCATCCTCTTACCTGTGCCATATGGCCCGCCCGTCCAGCCTGTGTTTACCAGCCAGACGTGCGAGCCGTGCTCCTGGACCTTTTCACCGAGCATCCGCGAGTAGGTCATAGGAGGCAGCGGCAAGAAGGGGGAAGCAAAGCAGGCGCTAAAGTTTGGCTCAGGCTCGGTGACTCCGCGCTCTGTGCCTGCCAGTTTGGCCGTATAGCCGGAAAGGAAATAGTACCTTGCCTGCTCAGGGGTGAGGCGAGCTATCGGGGGCATCACACCAAAGGCATCGGCAGTTAGCATCATGATGTTCGTTGGGTGCCCACCCATCCCTGTAGGAGAGGCGTTTGCGATAAAGTTTATCGGGTAGGCCGAGCGAGTGTTTTCGGTTAGCCTGGCGCTATCCAGGTCAAGGAGACGGGTTTCCGGGTCCATTACTACGTTTTCGAGGATTGTGCCGAAGCTGTGGGAGGCATTCCAGATATCCGGCTCGGCCTGTTGGGATAGCTTGATCACTTTGGCGTAGCAGCCACCTTCGAAATTGAAGACGCCGTGATCGCTCCAGCCGTGCTCGTCATCGCCTATCAGGGTGCGGCGTGGGTCTGCGGAGAGGGTAGTTTTGCCTGTGCCGGAGAGGCCAAAGAAGAGCGCGGTATCGCCGTCAGGCCCGATGTTGGCAGAACAGTGCATCGGGAGCACGCCGCGCTCTGGAAGCACATAGTTCATCACGCCGAACATCGATTTCTTTATCTCGCCCGCATACTCGGTGCCCCCCACCATTATAAGGCTTTCACCGAGATTGAGGACTATAAAGGTCTCTGAGCGCGTGCCTTCGGTGGCGGGGTCGGCGTGGAAAGAGGGCACATCTACAACCATAAAGTCGGGTTTGAAAGTGGCAAGCTCCTCAGCGGCTGGTCTTACGAAGAGGTTGCGGGCGAAGAGATTCGCCCAGGCTGTCTCAGTGACGACACGCACACAGAGCCTGTAATCAGGGTCGGCCCCCACGAAGAGGTCCTGCACATAGAGCTTCTTATCTTGTATATAGTGGAGCAAACGGCTGCGTATATGGTTGAAGTTCTCTACGCTTAGTTTCTGGTTGACGCTGCCCCAGGCGATTTTGCTCTCGCTGGAGGGTTCTACTACTACAAATTTGTCTTTAGGAGAGCGGCCTGTATATTGCCCCGTGCTGACCACCAGAGGCCCACTCGCGGCAAGCGCGCCTTCGCGATTGCGTATCGCCTCTTCATATAGCGCGGCGGCAGGTAGATTATGTCTGGATTCGTCTATTTCTAGCTCAAACGTTGGCTCTGTGGTCGTCATTGTCTCCTGCATTCGTCAACCTCCTTGTTGTGCAATGCTTTATTATAAGGATGGGACCGGTGATTGGGCACACCTGATCACCGCTTCTTGCTTATCTCTCTTTTCAGAGCGTTAGACCGCTCCATTTCAGATGGATACCTCTAATTGTAAATGACAGCGGCATAGCTTGACAAGGCAAAAAGCTTGCCACCGAGTAGGCACCAGTCAGGATTGGAAAGAGGGAGCGCCGAGTGGTGCTCCCTCTCTTGTTTGTATCTAACCAGATAGTTGTCTGCTGAGGAAGTTACCTCCCAGGAGTAGTGAGGCAGTTGGGGAAGAAAGTGTTGGCGTCAATCTTGGAAGCCTGCCCACGTGTGGTGTTGTTCCCCCACCTGAAGTATGGCCTGTTCTCTGTGTCACATGGCTCCTGTGGGATACTCCCACAGGCGTACCCTCCCATTACTCCTCTTCGTGTGAGACGGTTGATGTAGTCGTAGAATGGGTTGCCTGGTGGCACATCTGTGTATATCTGTGGCCCTGGGTCCTCCTGTATCCCTGCTGCATTACTGATGATCTTGGAGATCTGCCCTCTTGTGGCCTGTGCTCCTGGTCTGAAGTATGGGCGGTTCTCCATGTCACATGGCTCTTGAGGTATCTGGCCACAGGGGTATCCACCCATGTATCCTCTTTGTGTGAGACGGTTTATGTAAGCATAGAAGGGATTAGAAGGGGGCACGTCTGTGTATATCTGAGTGCCAGGATCGTCAGTGTAGCCAACAGAGTTACTCACTATCTTAGCAATCTGTCCTCTGGTCACCTGGTTATTAGGTCTGAATGTGCCATCATCATAGCCTGAGACAATGCCCTTGCAGGCAAGGCATTCTATGCTGGCGTAGAAGGTATTTGAGGGTGGCACGTCTGAGAAGGAGATGGTGCATGCTGTGGGTGAGGGTGCGAAGGTGGCTGTGGCCTCTGTTGTGGAGGTGGCCTCTGTGGTGGCTGTCTCAGTTGCTCCGCCTGGTGTTGAGGTCGGCCCTGTTGTGCTTGTTTCGGTGGCTCCGGTAGTAGACGTGGCTTGCGTCGTGTTAGTAGCCTGCGTTGTGGAGGTGGCTGTAGGCACTGTTGTAGCTGTACTGGTGGGGCAGCCGCCACCTGAGACGAGCGCAGACTCGACGCTGGCGACATCACCGGTGCTGCCGTCGAAGCCTGCAACAGCGAGCATGCGGTTACCGATTGCTGTGCCGCCGCTGAACGCGCGCGTCGTGTTCAGGTTTGGCCCGTTCGTCCAACTGTCGCTGGCTATATCATAGACAAAGGTAGTGTTAAAGGCCGTGGGCAGATCAGGTGTATTAGAGCCTTTGAGGTGAGCAGGGTCGTTCGCTGACGGGTTTCCGCCGGCCCAGAGATATATCTGACCGCCGTACGCGCCCGCCTGGGCATCATAGCGCGCATCAGGAAGCGGAGCACGCGTCGTCCACGTATCGCTTACGATGTCATAGCGGTAGTTCAACGTTGTCGCGCTGCCGTTAAAGCTGCCCATCAGGTAGATGAACTGCCCGACTATAGTGGTGGCACTACCGCCCATGCCCGTAGGTATTGGGGCACGGTTGGTGGCGAACGTGTTGGTGAGAGGGTCGTACTCCCAGGTCTGGGTTGTTTCAACGTAGTTGCTGTCAAGGCCGCCGATGATATAGATCTTGCCTGTGCCGGCGGAATAGGAGACACTGGGGAAGAATCGTCCATCGGGCATATTGGCTCCCGCAGACCAGCTGTTAGAGGCAATATCGTAAATGTAGGTTGTATTCACTACATTGCCGCTGCTGTCGATGCCGCCAAAGGCGTAGATTTTGCCGGTGTTGGCAGCGTAAGCTGTGCGGGTATCGTAAAGCGCTGTGGGTAGTGGGGCGAGTGTGGTCCACGTGTCAGTGGTGGGGTCGTAGCGCGTTACCAGGTCGGTGGGGGTGAAATTAACGGCTCCGCCCATTCCGTAGGCGTAGGTGCCATCAGTGGTGATAGCTGCGCTCTCAAGTGACGCCGGGTATGGAGAAACGTAGCTCCAGGGGCCGAGGGTGCCGCCGGTTGGGACACATGTCGGTGTGCCCGTTACCCCAGGTGTGGATGTGGCTACAGATGTGGATGTGGCGCTCGGTACGCTTGTAGTGGTAGCCGTAGCCCCACCGATCATGCGCCCAACATCAGTGTAGGCGCGCTGCCCGCTGCGCTGGTCGGTCCAGATAGGCAGCACACGGCTGTTGTCGTTGTTGACGGCAATGCCGCTATAGTCGCCAATAAAACTGCTGGGAGTAGAGCCTACATCGGCTACTGCCTGGTTGGGCGACCACGTCAGGCCGCCATCAGTTGACTGGCTGTAATATTCTCGGTACTGGAAGCCATTTACAGGGGCATCTCGGCGGTCCATCCATGAAGCGTGGAGCGTGCCGTCCGAGCCGACTGTCAGCCATGGGAAGAACTGGTCTTTGCCCTGCACATTGTCATCATTGATTTTGATGGGCGTGGTCCAGGTATTGCCGCCATCGGTGCTGCGTGTGAAGACGATATCGCCGTGCCAGCCGGTGACACCCTGGTAGACGAAGGTGCTCTCGAAGCGGCCATCGCTCCAGAGTGCGTAAAGCTCGTTGGGGTTGGTGGGCGATACACCGATTATGGCCTGGTCGTTGTGGCGGAAGCCGCTATTCGTGCTGCCCGCGTAGAGGTACTGGTAACCTGCCACCGAAGCGCCAGTGTAAGAAATCGGCTGCCCTGTGATGGTGATGCTGGGGCTGAAGCTCACCCCGCCATTAGTTGACTTGGCTAGCATCTGGTAGGCAGGTTGGCCGTTGCAGTTATAGGTGCAGTTCTGGTACTGGTAGCTTACATACAGGGTGCCGTCAGAGGCCGCAACCGGATTGGTGAACTGGTCCTGGTTGTGCGAAGCGTCGCTTATATCAATCGGGCCTGTAAAGGTGGCGCCCTGATCGGTTGAGTAGGCAAGCACTTCGCGGTTGTCTATGTAGTTGCTCAGGTCGCAGCCTGGCGGGGTGTGGAATGAGGATGCTGTGATGTATAGACGCCCAGAGTAAGGGCTGGTGGGCGACTTATCAGTGGTGAGCCACTCTTTATCGATAAAGTGGTCGGTCGGCGAGGGATCGCTGATCGCATTTACATACGGGCCAAAGGTGAGGCCGCCGTCGGTGGACTTCCAGACGCGGGCCGCGTCGGGGCAAGTAGACGTATTGCCTAGCTCAGCGAAATAGGCGACGCCGGTGGGGCCGAAGGCGACCGCAGGGTCGCCGCCCCCGCTCAAGGTGCCGATGTTCCACGTCTGGCCCCCATCCGTAGTGGTGAAGCGCCCCACGTTGTTCGCGCCTGCCAGGAAGTTTAGAGGGTTAGCAGGGTTTGAGGCTATTGTAGTCTCATTGCCCCCTGAGAGGTTGATATCTGTGCCGAATACAGGCAACACGCCCGGCGCCAACTTCGACGCTATAGAGCGAAAATCAACAGGCCCCTGAAGATTCTGCGAGCCATCAGGCGCTGGGGGCAGCGAGATTTTGCCTCCGGTGCCGTAGCGGGCCGGCATCTGCGCGGGTACGGCGGCTGCCGTGGGGTATGTGGAGGCCATTGCTGCCAATCCTATGCTGGCCAACGCGCCTAGGATTATAGCTATAGTTATTACTTTTCGCCTCATATTCCGTCTCCTCACTTGCATTAGAGTACGTACTTCCTACCGCTAAACAGTGGCTATCGGTCTAAATAGAGCCTGTCCGCGCCCATGTGAAGCTGATTCTAACAAAGGGCCATCTGTATGTCAATGCTCCTGGCATTGGTAAGTGTTCAGATTTAGGGTGGAGCAACCTTCTTGGGGTAACTGTGCGCCGCCACCGGCCCTCACCCCATGCCCCTCTCCCTTCATGGGAGAGGGGCATGGGGTGAGGGCCGGTGAGGGTACGCCTCCACAGCTACTCCTTCAAGATTGCTACACCCCAACTCTGAACACTTACCCTCCCTGATACGTTTGACACTCCATCACCGGCTTCGTATAATACAGAGCAGGTCCCATTCCAACGTAAATAGCCGTCCAGGTACGCTCTTGTGGTAACTGTTCAGATATAGGGTGGAGAGAGAGGGAGCTAGCCTTAGCCCCCCCTCCCTTGATGGGAGATATACTCTCCAGCAACAAAGCCTCCTCTCCCTTGATGGGAGAGGGGCATGGGGTGAGGGTGCGTTGGGGGTGACGGTAGGTGAGCGCTACTCCTTGAAGATTGCTACACCCCAACTCTGAACTCTTACCTCTTGTGTTGTTGCTCCCGTGTCTGAGGTGCGCCCTTCTGGAGATGTGTGATGCGTGTTACTGTTTATACAAAACCGGGCTGCCTCCTCTGTGAGGAGGCCCTTGACCTTCTTGACAGACTTACTCCAGAATATAACTTGCAGGTAAAAGAGGTCAATATACTCGACGATATGGCTCTGTATGACGCCTATCACGAGAAGATACCGGTTATTCAGGCGTGGGATGGCAGGTTCGGCAGGCTTGTGCCCCCTATAACTGAGGCGGAATTGCGCTTGTACCTTGAGATAGCTCGTCGCATGCCCACCTCCGGCAGAAGCGCTATCGTGCAGGCGGGCCGCGAGCCTCTGCTCGACCGCGTAGCAAGTTACATTGGCCGCCACTGGCTTCTCCTTAGCTCCATCGCCCTTGCCTTGTTCGTGGGGCTGGCATGGGCCACAAGCATTTTCGCGGCGCTTGGCTGGTGGGCTGTGGCCGACCCACTATATACCGCCTACGCGCTCACCTGCCACCAGCTGCCGGAACGTTCTGGAAGTCTTTTCGGTTATCAGGTGGCCTTTTGCTACCGTAATACCGCTATCTACGGCGGCTTGCTCGGCTTTGGCATACTCTATGGCCTTGCCCGCGACCACGACATAAAGTGGCTCAGGTGGCTGCGTAAGTCGCTCCCGTGGTGGGCTGCTGTCCTCTTCGTTGCACCTATGGCGGTTGATGGGTTCAGCCATATGTTCGGCTGGCGCGACTTTATAATGGATATGAACACCGACGCGCAGTTCGGGTCCTTCTGGGTCGGCTCGCAGCTCCTCTCATTCAACTGGTGGATGCGTATATTGACAGGCGCGCTGGCCGCCTTCGGCGTGGTCTGGTTTGCCTACCCGCGCATGGGCAAAGTGGCCGAGGAGTCTGAGGCTATGAAGCTGATGTACCGCGAAGCGTTGTCCAGCTATAACCCACAGGCGGCAAGCAGACGAGTAACCCCAAAAGTGCCTTCGTAGGATTACTCCAAGATTGCTCCGCGACCAGGTGATTACCCACATCTTACCGGTTCACATTAGCCATCCCTCAAGATGTGGGTAATCACCTGTAAACACCCTCTTACAGATTAAGCACTACGCGTCCCCAGCTTGAAGAAGAACCTCTGCTTGTAGCGTCTTAGCAGCCTCAGCACAGGAGGTCCCAGGAAGAGGATCAGCAGGACATTGCCCACGCTCTTCCAGAAGTCCCATGCCAGGGAGGTGGCAAGATAAAAAGCGATGTAGCGCTGCGCAGCGTCCGCCAGACCTGCGCCGGGCTGCCACACCTGACCGCCAGGATAACCCTGAGCGTAAGCCAGGTAGGGCCAGAACCACAGGTTCATAACAGCCCCGAAGAGTATAGCCACTACACCACCCCACGCCGCCAGCAGCCATCTCTCTGCCTTGCCGCGCCAGAGGGTTGACATAGCTCTCCCCGGTAAGGCTGCTGAAGCCAGACCCACCCAGCCGCAAGCTAGCATCTGAAAAGGCAGCCAGGGCCCTACTCCCCCCGTGAATAGGGCCGAAACCAGCACAGAAAGGGACCCAAGTAGAAAGCCGAACAGCCCGCCAAAGATATAGCCACACAAAATAGGCAGTATCAAAAAAGCCGAGAAGCCGCCAGGCCCCTGCAAGGGCCTCAGCAGCGAGTTGGTAGCTATCATCACCCCCAGGAGAGCCACCGTTTTGCTGTCTATGGTGCGCGTCTCCAGGTCGGCAATGATAGCTGTCAGGCAGAGACCCATCACCAGCAGGAAGATAAGGGGCGCATCGGCGGCGTGCGAGGCGTTTTCGCCGCCGGGTGGCGGAGGCACAAAGAAGGGGTATAAAAAAGCCCACACCCCCAGCATCGTGGTGAGCGCCAGTATCGCGCTGCTGAAGGCAGGCTGTAACCGACGGCTTCTGAACCGCAACTTCGCCCCCAGGATCAGCTTACTATTTGGCTTTTGCAGAAGTTGCATAGTTGTTAGCTTCTACACAGAGCGTGTATAATGGGCCACCGGGTAAGAGAGGTTAGCAAGCGCTCTGAAATCGTTATGCTCAGCGATTAATAGCCCGCTCCACATCCTCCACAGTGATCAAGGCAGGATTGCGGAATAACTTGCTTATCTGCGAAGAGAAGATAAGGGAGTCCGACATCACATCGCGTGCGGGTCCGTCTGCTATAACTTCACCGTCGCCCAGCAAGACCACGCGGTCAGCCAGCTGCGCCGCCAATTCGACATCATGCGTAGCCAGGAGCACCAGCTTGCCTTCAGCGCCCAGTGCGCGCAGGCTGGCTACGAGGGCTTCCTTCTGAAGATAGTCGAGGCCCCGCGTCGGCTCATCGAGCAGAACCGCCCGCGAATTGCCAGCAAGCACAGCGGCAAGGGCTACACGCTGCCGCTCCCCGACGCTGAGGTCACGCGGGTCTGCCGCTCGGTATTTCAGGAGGCCGAGGCTTGCCAGCAGCTCCGCCCCGTCAGGAGCCAGGCCGTGTGCCCGCCTGGTGAAATCTATCTCGCCCTGCACACTGTCGGCGAAAAGAAGCAGATCGGGTTGTTGCGGCACGTAACCCACAAGCCGCGCTATCTCATCGAGCGATGCCCATTTAGTTATAGCCCCAAGAGTATTTATTTGTCCTCTGCCCGGCTTGAGGAGGCCGAGCATCAGCTTGAGCATGCTCGTCTTGCCTGCGCCGTTACGCCCCATCAGCGCGGTGATCTCCCCTGCCCTGATCTCAAGATTGAGGCCGTGCAACACCTCTCTGCCGCCATAGCCGAACCAGACATCTCGCAGGCTTATCGTTCTTTGCGGGCTAACCTTGCTCTCTGCTTCCAGCCCCTTGTTTCCCTCAACCGCCCCAGGGCCCACGTCAAAAGCAGATAGCTCCACAAATCTCCTTGCCTCCTTTATCGTGAGGGGCAGCGGCTTCCAACCCAGAAGCTTACCCACTTGCGCTAGCGGCGGAGCAAGAGGTACTTTAGAGAGCACTTCGGCTGGCGCTCCAACGATGGGTGGTGCGTCTTGCGCCATGTAAAGCATGCGGTCGGCGTGCTGTACCACCCGCTCCAGCCTGTGCTCCGAGAGGATGATCGTGAGGCCCAGGTCTTTATTCAGCTTGACGAGCGCGTCCAACACATCCTCCGCCGACTGCGGGTCCAGCTGGGATGTAGGCTCGTCGAGAATCACTATTTTGGGTTGCAACACCAGCGCCGCCGCGATAGCCACTCGTTGCCGCTCCCCGCCTGAAAGGGTGCTTGCTCGCCTGTTCCGCAGCCCTTCTATGCTCAGGGCGTGCAGCGCTTCTTCCACTCTCTTTCGCATTGTAGGGAGCGGAACGCCCGCATTCTCCAGCGCGAAAGCTATCTCGTCTTCCACTATATCCGCAGCAAACTGCGCCTCCGGGTCCTGGAAGACCAGACCGACCGTGTCGCTCATCTCGCCGGGACCTTCAGCTACAGGATCGCGCCCATCAACGGTTATAGCACCCGATAGCTCGCCACCGTAGAAGTGCGGCACCAGGCCGTTGAAAAGACGCAGGAGAGTAGATTTGCCTGCTCCTGATATGCCTGTGACGAGCAGAAACTCCCCATCTTCCACATCGAGGGTGAAGTCTCGCAAGGCAGGGTGCTCCGTACCCGGGTAGCGGTAGGTTACATCTCTGATTGACGCTACTATGCGTGACGCTTTCACCTTGTGTATCCTTCCACTTCTTTAGCGGCTTCGGATTTCTTCTGTCGGTTTTGACCCGGCCAGCCCATTCGTATAAACGGCGGAGCGGCGATAGCCAACAGTGCGATCCCCAGCAGAGGGTTGAAAGGCGGCATGTATATTCGTAGCCGGGCCAGTGGGTCGTAGAGCAAGGTAGCAGGCGCTATAAGCTTGTAGGTTATCAATATAGCCATGATGCCGAGCGACACAAGAGAAAGAACCGTATCGCGTTCCCGCCAGACGCCGCGCCTGTAGCGGCTGCGCTTACTCTCCCTCCCCACTACCCACATCGTCAACACAATAGACAAAATGCCCGCCGTGATGCAAAGCCAGGCGGCCCAGGGAGCGCTGGGTAAGAGGGCGAAAAGCGCGCCTCCCGTGAGCGCCAGCCCAAGGCCAAGCGCCAATCCCGCCTGTACAGCTACAGGCGCTATACGGTGTGAATCCATAGACCGCCTGCTGAAGCCTCGTGCCTCCATCGCCTCAGCCAGGTTCATGGAGCGCTCCATGCCACCCGACAGGAGAGGCACGATCAACGGTATGAGGTCGCTGATGCGCCGTACTCTGTGCCCGCGCAACGCCTGAGCCTCGCGTATCTCGGCGAAACGGACAACGGTTTGCGGCACAAAGGTGATAGCGATAGACGTTATGAGGCCCGCCTGATGCAGCGCGGCGGGCGTGGAACGCAGCAAGGCGTAGTAGTCCGCCCATGTGCTGAACGCCGCGAAAACCGCAAGCACCGCCATGATCGAGAGAGCATCAATAGCGGCGAAGCTCAGCCCTTCAAGGGTGACAGGCCCTCCGATTACAGGTATTTGCTCAGGGAGTGTAAATAGTGCCGTTTGGCCGATGTGAATGCTCAACCCTTTAAAGAGCGTTACCACGAGCAACAGCAACAGCACTGCCCGCATGAAAAGGCCGAAGCCCCGGCGCGTGGGGTCTTCGTTCGACACTGTACCGCCGGGGGCACCCCTCTGACCGGCTGAGCTATTGAACCCGCTCTTTACCAGCAAGCCCGCGACGGTGACGAGGAGGAGGTAAAAAGGGTTACGAGTGAGCAGCGCACCAAGCATGGCTGAGATAAGCCACAGGAGCCACGACCCGACGTTGAACTCTGCCGCGCCCTTATTCCACATGGCTGTTACCCTCTCCGCCCCCGCGTGATCTGCGGCGGACGGCGAATATCGCCAGCCCTGCCAGCAGGGACGCACCTATCACTACCGCTACTGTACCTGCCTGCGCCTCCGGGTTGAGCTTAGCATCGTGCGCCGCCGTGGGTAACACTGTTGGTACATATATGGGGGTAGATGTCTCAGTCGCCTCTGGGGGCGGTGTGCCCGTAGGTGAAATGATGGCTGTAGGGGTGTTTGTAGGGGCCGAGAGTGAGGTTGGTGTGGGTAGTTGCGGCGTGCTGATGGGCTGCGCAGATATAACTGTAGACGTAACTGTGATTGTGGCTGTGGGGCGAGCTTTGCGAGTGGCGGTGGCGGTAGGCAGCGCTGTCGTTGCTGTGGGCCTGGGTAGAACTCGGGTGGGGGTGGGAGCTTGTCGCGTTCTGGTGGCCTGTGGCTGAAGCGCAGCGTTGCCGCATATCTCTGCAAGGTTGGGCAAGGCTGCGGGCGGCTTGCCGCTACTCCAAGCCCAGCCTTCGATGTCGCCGTTGCGTACCTTGTAACTTCCCACTCCCACGCTCGATATTTGCCATTTGCCATTTTTCAAGTGGCTGTAGCTCCAGTATACCCCGCCTGGCCCGTACGACCGACAGGCACATGGCTCGTTCGGGTAATCGCAGCCGTTCGCGCCGATCTTGCAGATTTCCGCGCCCAACCCTCCATAGCTCTCCACCTGCACATTCAGGTCTGTCTTCAGTAGAAGGTCCAGGCCCGTGATGCTTTCCCCTGAGAAGGGTATGCAATAGCTCTTTATGCTGCCGTCCGCGAACTGTATTACCAGTCCTGCCTGGTTCTCCCCTTGCGCTCTCGCCAGGTAGTTGGTTTCACCGCCCGCCGCGCCAAGCGCAAGAAGCGTAGCCAGGATCAGTACGAGGTATATTGTTTGTCTCTTTCGCGTTAGCATGAGTGTAGTTGGCGCGGCATGGCAGATAGCGTGTCGCACCTCGGTTGTTTTTACCGGGCTACCGCCTTGCGCCGTGCAATCACACCCGCCACCAGGATCAGGGAGGCGATTGCTATCAGGGCGGAAAGTGGGTTTTGCGTGCTGTTGCCGGTGCTCGGCATCCCTGGGCCGGTTGTGCCGCCCTCGACAGTGGTGGTACCCACTACAGGAAACACCAGTGTTGCGCCCAACAGAGCGGAGACTGCCTGGTATGTCGCCCCCGCGTTATCATCTGCCTGTGCCTGCTGGTAGCGGAAAGCGCCGCTCGCGTTTTGCAGTGAAAGGAGGAATTGCGCAGGCTTTGTAGTGTCTTTGCCGAGGGCCTTCAGCGCCTGCATCACGTAGGCTGTAGAGTTTGCATCACTGTCGCTGCCGTTCTCGCCGCCTTTCTGGTAAGGGTATCCGCCGTCAGAGTTCTGCTGCGACTCCAGATAGGCGACCGCTCTGGAGATAACATTGGGGCTTTGTTTGTCCGCCCCGACAGCGACAAGCGCCTGTATCGCTACCGCCGTAGTGTTGGTGTCGGCTGCGCCTGCTTTGGTGTCGCCCGCGAACGACCACCCGCCGTCGGCTGCTTGTACGCTCTCCAGGTACTGCGCTGCCTTTGGTCCTGGGCCTCCGAACTTTGCGAGGCCCAGCATGGCGAAGGCATGGCCGATGGTGTCTTTGCCGTAGTGCCCCGTGTTGGTGTCATAAGTGGCGTTTATGGCGGTAATCAGGTTCTTTGGCCCGCCCAACGGGGGAAGGTTCGCGCCGAACGGCCTGCCTGTGTCGCTCAGTGCCGAGACTGCCAAAAGCAGTTTGCCCGCGCCGCCCGGGCTCTTAGCCAGCTCGCCAGCCTTACTCTCCAGGAAGCTAACGGGCGTATTGCCATTCTGCGAGTAAGCCGCGGGGTCCTCTCCCGCTGCTATGATTGCCAACAGCGCGTCTACTGTCGAGCCTGCGCCAAAGCCAGCGAACGAGCCATCAGGCTGTTGCTGCGTCTTCATCCATGTGAGCGCCTTCACAGTGTCATTTGTGCCCTGTGCCGACGCCGCACCCGCAGTTGCTAACAAGTAAAGCGCAGCCAGCAAGACAGCACCCGCTTTCGCGATGCGTGATGATCTGAGATACATTTCTCTCTCCTTCAGATAAGCGCCGGTGGTCAGTGTCGGTAGTAACCCCGTAACTGATCACTGACAAGCAAAAACCCTTGTGCTACGACAAGGGTCAGGTGAAACAGGTGTGGCGGGATAATCGCCCGCTACTCTTTACGACAGCTTGACCGCTATGGTGGTAGCGGCATGAGGTACGCCTCGGCCATCGCTCCTACCCCCTTTCTCGCGAAGGTGCATGGAGTCTCACAGAGGTGGGTATCCTGGCTCTCACGCCTCTCAAGGCTATGATTACAGTTGCGGGACAGCGCCGGACTTTCACCGGCTTCCCCCATTGGTCCCCTCGCTTCCGTGCTTCGGGTGACCTCTGTGTTATGCGATATTCAATTGTAACAAGGAGATTATATCACCCTCTTCGGAGGGGTGTCAAGAAGTGTGGCTATAGGTAACAGGGCGATTGCATCTAAATTGGTTTTGGGCCGAGCAGTCAGGTTCTAAGGGCTGCACGGTCTCCAAGAGATGTCTTAAGGCCGGAAAGCTAGTCTCAAGATGCCCCAGGATACCGCTGCAACAGGCCCGAGAGCCAATATCAGGCCTACTGTGGGTGTACTGTTTGCCGTGGGTAAGGTAGTTTGGGCCATACCTGGTCGAATCCAATTTAGATGCAATCGCCCTGCTATAGGGCGGCCAAACAAAAGCCCGCATCCTGACCTTCAGGTGCGAGCTAATAGATGCAGGCGGAGAGAGTGGGATTCGAACCCACGGACCTCATCGGTCATCCGTTTTCAAGACGGACGCATTCGCCCACTCTGCCATCTCTCCGTCAACTATTCTACCAGAGGGGCGGTATAACGTCAATTTTGCTGCCGGGCGTAAGAGTTCAGAGTTGGGGTGTAGCAATCTTCAAGGAGTAGCTATGGAGGCCTACCCTCACCCCCAACGCACCCTCACCCCATGGAGGGAGAGGGGCTAAGGGGGCTAGCTCCCTCTCCCTCCACCCTATATCTGAACAGTTACTGCCGGGCGAGCCTCGTACTGCGTGTTGCGTAGTGCCTAAAAAGCCTGGGAATAGAAATACTGTATCCATAACCCTTTACGCAATACACAATATGCGTCCCGTTCAATATGCGTTCTTGCCCCGGAACATCGCCATAATTGTGCGCACAATGATCTTCAGGTCGAAGAGGAGCGACCAGTTCTCCACGTAGTATATATCAAGCTGGGTGCGTAGCTCTATGGAGCTATCACCCCGCAGGCCGTTGATCTGCGCCCAGCCTGTAAGCCCTGCTTTCTCGCGGTGCCTGCGCAGGTAATCGGGGATACGGTGCGCAAACTCCTGCACGTATCGCGGCTGCTCAGGACGCGGCCCCACCACGCTCATCTCACCCACCAGCACGTTGTAGAACTGCGGAAGCTCGTCCAGGGAGAAGCGTCGTAAAAAGCCCCCCACACTGGTGCGGCGCGGATCGTTGCGCACAGTCCAGCCTGGCATCCCCTGTGCGAGCCCTGGCACCTGCTCAGGTGATACAGCGGTTCGCATCGTACGGAACTTCACCATGCGGAAAGGGTTGCCGTCAAGCCCTACGCGCTCTTGTATAAAGAAAACAGGCCCGGGGCTGGTCATTTTTACCAGCACTGCGATAATCAACATCAGGGGCGCAGTCAGTACAAGTATGCTAAGGCTGAAGGCCACATCGAAGGTTCTCTTTAGACGGCGGTTCCAGCCGCGCAGCGCCACATCCTTTACACTCAGCAGAGGTAGGCCGCTCAACTCGCCGACGCTGACTTCGTTCTGCGTCATAAGTTGGAAGGCATCGGGGTATATCTTCACCGACACGCTTTCGTCCTGCAACAGGCCAATCACATCGCGCAACTCCTGGTCGGAAGCGCCTTGCAACGCCACGATTACTTCGTCAACGTTATGCTTACGCACAACTTCGATGAGATTGTCCAGGCTGCCGAGCACGGGCACTCCACGACCGAGACGGTTCACTAACTGCCTGGTTTCTTTGTCCCAGGCGCCGTTGTCTATCATACCAACGACTTTGTAACCCAGAGTACGATGTCGGTTCAGCCGCTCGGCAACCATAGAAGCTGTGGCCCCGGTGCCGATAATAAGCACCTGCGCGCGGTCCACTCCGGCTTTGCGAAGCTGACCTATCATCACGCTGTAGATGATGTGGGCAGCAGCCACAAAGATTATCGCCAGGAGCCAACCCGTCAGCAATATCTGGCGGGAGTAGATAAAGCTATCGCCGAGTATGAGTGAGTTAGTGGCCAGGGAAAGCACCGTGCCCATCGAGACAGAGGACGCGATTTTGTAGAACTCATCTACTCTGGAAGCGCCCCGCTTAAGGTTGTAAAGTCTGCTGAAATAAAAGGTGAGAAGCTGCGTCGCCACCGTCACGCTCAACATTGCAACATACGTAGGCACGTCAGGCTCTACATATTTGAGGAAGATATCAGACTCGAAGCGGATCCAGTAAGCCAGGCCGAAAGCCCCGGCAATTGCCACCACATCAAGAAGCATCTGCACCAGTACAAATGCCACAGGAGTAAAACGCACGGGCGCATGAGGTGCGGGTGGCAGAGAAGGTATGTCGGGCAGAGGCATACCGCCGCTCGACGCAACCTTCCTGGCGCGCTCGGTCCGGGTGTTCGTGGCTACCCGTTGGGCTTGCCTGGGGGAAATTGGGCGCAGTGTGGGGCCGGACTGTGGGCGTGCCGAGCCGGGAGGCTCAACAACGGGGGCATGGCTGGTAGCCAACGTCTGCGGCAGACGTGGCTCTTTGTTGCCCCCGGTTATATCTCTCGATGAACTCTGCATTTTTACGCATCCACCCGATAGCTACTCTCAGGGCCGCACCCTTGTTGCTACCAGGCATTAACTTCTGGACCGTGCTGCTATGTCACCCGTTTTCGTTCGGCTGGGCGTAGCGCATTCTGCCAAAGGGCAAGCGTGCCCCTGATTGTAATGCCTGACTGAACCACAGCATTTATCAAGCCATTATAGCGCCGGGCATAGTGCTTGTGATAGAAGATACCCATCGCCCGATAGAACTCGCGTATTGAGCGCTCACTCTGCTTGCGGCTACTTGCTCCTTTGTGGTGGAGCACCTCCACCGCAGGGTAATAAAAGACTTTCCACCCACGAGCCTTTATCCGATAGGCAAGGTCCAGGTCTTCCCCGTACATAAAGAATCGCTCGTCGAAGATACCAGCCTCATCGAGCGCCTTTGCCCGCAGCAGCATATAGGCGCCCATCACCGAGTCGACCTCTGCTGTCTGGTCATCACTGAGATAGGTCAGGTTATAGCGAGCTACAAGCCGGTTGTGCGGGAACATTTTACTGAGGCCCGTTAGCCTGGCGAGCGACGATAGGGGTGTGGGGAAAGAACGCCTGCACGCCAGGTCGAGGCTGCCATCGGGCTTTACCACCTTCGGCCCTACCACCCCCGCGCTCTCCTCCCTCTCAAGGAAGCTAACGGTCACCTCCAACGCGTCAGGTGGAAGCACTGTGTCCGGGTTCAGGAAGAGGATATAATCACAAGGGAAGGTGAAAGGTGAGCTTCCCTGCTCAGGCACCTCAGAGGCTATCTGCCCGCCTGCCTGCGGCCCGCTCGCGCTCACTGGCTCCGCTCCTGTCCCTGTACGCGGCAGCGCCCTCCTGCGAGCGAGCCACCTCAATGCCAGGTTGTTGGCATACCCAAAGCCGCCGTTGTGGTCGCTCAGCAGGAGCGTCGCCTGTGGAAAGGCCGCTCGAACCATCTCCGCACTGCCGTCCGATGACGAGTTGTCAACGACGATAAGGTGAAAGGGGATGGTTGTGCGGCTTGCATACACCGACCGCAGGCAGTGGGCAAGCAACTCGCGGGTATTGTAATTAACTACAATAATAGCCAGAGTTGGCATAACTTCATTATACCAGATAGATAACAGGTGGGTGTAAGCAAGAGATAAGGGCAAAACCTGTATTTAAATACAACGTTCAGCGCGCAGCCAGGTTGTGAGGGGGGAGTGACGTGCACGCACCAGGGAGCAGATGACATGTCCTGCGCGGCAATGGTACGCCCGGAGGGATTCGAACCCCCGACAAATTGCTTAGAAGGCAACTGCTCTATTCCCCTGAGCTACGGGCGCGTGTCGCATGTCACCTGATATAATAGGATATATAAGAATCAAATGTCAAGCTGGGGCTGTAGTGTAAGGGTTCAGAGTTGGGGTGTAGCAATCTGCAAGGAGTAGCTGTGTAGGCGTACCCTCACCCACCCTCACCTCATGCCCCTCTCCCATGAAGGGAGAGGGGGCTAAGCTAGCCCCCTCTCCCTTAGTCTGAACACTTACGCTGTAGTGCGTAAAGGCTTTTGGAGAGCGTATCGTTATCTCGCGACCCATACTACGCACTACGCAACTACGCAACTATGCGACGGAGCTACAATCCATGCCTTCTATGCAAATAGGTCAGCCCTGGCAGAGCGACCCCAGAGACCTCTCGCTACGCCCTTTCGAGAGCAGAGGGGAAGATTTGCAAGCTCTAGCTTATGTACGTAACGAAACGCTGCGGCCCGTTACACTGCCTGAAGACTTCAGGGAAATGGACGCTGCGTCCATGGATCGCTTCTACAACCGTACCGACTTCAACCTCGCGGGCAACGCGTGGCTCCTTTTTCACAGGGATGAGCCGGTCGCGGCGGCTGTTGTCTATCCCAGCGCTATCTTCCATAGTCGGCCACCGGGCAACTTTGATATATATGTGGTGCCGCACTTTGCCCATCACGGCCTCGGCTCTCGGCTGCTGGCGCACCTCGAGCAGGCAGCCGCGGCGCGGGGTTATCCTGTGTTGGAGACCACCGTCGCCGCCGAAGATGCGGGGTCAACATACTTCCTGAACAAGCACGGTTTCAACGTTGTGGGTCATTCTTTTCACATGGTACGCACTCAGCCTGATGGGTCGCCCTCCGGCGCTCTGCCCGAAGGCTACGTAATACGCTCTCTGGCCGAGCTGCGCGAAACGGCGGAGCTTTACAGAGATACGACCAACCGCCTTGGCGCGTACGACTCCAACTACTCACTTATCAGGCCGGAGGAGATGGAGCAGGTCATCGCGCAGCCCGATTGGGACCCCTCAGGAGTCCTTTTTACCCTGGACAGAGATGGCCGCATCGTAGGTGTAATCAGAGCAAGCGCGGGGGCTGACGGCAGAGGCCACCTGCACGAGATCAGATTAGAGCCTGATTCCAGAGGTCAAGGCTTAGGCACAACTATGCTAGCTGCGGCGCTGCGCCACCTGGCAAGCCGAGGTGTATCACGCGTTGAGCTGGATGCAGCAGGAGAGAATACAGCAGCCTATAACCTGGCAGCTAAAGCAGGCTTCCAGGTGGCGCGCCACTGGCTGCACTTGTTGAAGGGGTTACTGGTTGGAGGTTAGGGTTAGCAAGCAGCTAACCTCGGATAAGGAGAAGGTCGTTGCTAGGAGAGCAGTTAGAGTTGAACGGCGCGCTAAAGCGCCTGGAAGAGGCAGGCATTGACACGGCAGCGCTTGAGACGCCTTTGCGTGCGGCTGTGGATGCAGGTGACACTGGCCCACTGGCTACCTGGGCGTATAAGCAGGGCAGCGCTGCCGCGTTAGCCGCTAGCAAAGTGCAGCCTGCTATAGATAGTGTGCTGCTGGTAAGCGAAGTTCTACGGGAGCTTCCCGGTGCTTGCAAAGAAGGCGCTGGCGCGCCGCTAGCCTCTACCCTGGCGGGGGCGGTAGTCGAGGGCTACCTGGCAGTCAGCAGTGCGCGCATGGAGGAGACCTCTAATGAATACTTGCGCGACAGAGTAGCCGAGCTAACTGCCTTGCACCGCGTGAACAGCGCAGCCAACTCCTCTCTCAAGCTAAACGACATGCTCAATGAGACCGCCCAGGCTGTTGTGGCCGTCACCCGCGCTGATATCTGCTCCATCTTCATTTATGAGCCTGAGTGGGACCAGCTGTTGCTCACCGCTACCAGCGGTCTCAACCAGGAAGCGGTAGGCAAAGTGCGCCTGCAAATGGACGAAGGAATAACGGGCGCGGCAGCAATGATCGGCAAGCCGATTGCCGCCAAAGACGCGTGGGCCGACCCCCGCTTCAAGTACGTGCCGGCCCTCGAAGAGGACAAGGCGCTATCCATACTCGCCGTGCCGGTAGTGCTATTCACAATGGAGAAGCTGGTGGGAGTAATCACCATCCACACTTTCGAGGAGCGCGATTTCAGCGACAACGAGATAAAGTTCCTGGAAACTGTAGCAGGCGAGATAGCTATCGCCATCGAGAACGCCCGCCTCTATGAGCAAACAGATGCGCGCATGAGACAAAAGGTGGCCGAGCTCTCTACGTTGCAAGGTGTTTCGGCGCACATTGCTGCCACTCTAAACCTCTCTGAGGTATTGGCGCTGATTGCGCATCAGGCGGCCCATCTGGTACATGCCGATGCAGCCGCTATTTACGAGCTGCACCACGACGCAGGCATCCTCGAACTGGTGGCGCAATATAACTTGCAGGACCCAACGCATGCGGTCCACAGTGCACGTGCGAGGCCTCGCATCACACTCAATGTAGAGCAAAGCACAATCGCCCAGGCATTTATGCGCGGCATACCTGTTCCCCTGCCGTCGAATGCTGATGCCCAGCTTGGGCTACCCGCCGCCAGTGAAGGTTATAAATCGGTTTTCTGCGTGCCCCTGGTTGCCCCACGCGGCATTATGGGAGGCATATGCCTCTATAGCAAAGACGACAAGACCTTCAGCGACGAGCAGGTGCGTCTCCTGGACGCATTCGCACACGAGGCAGCTATCGCCCTGGAGAACTCCAGGCTTTATGATGCCGCATTGCGCGGCCTGAGAGCCAAGTCGGCCATGCTACAGGAGATGAACCATCGTGTACGGAACAACCTGCAGACGGTGGCGGGCCTTCTCTCTATGCAACTACGTAGGATAAACCCGGATAGTGAGGCGGCAACAGCTGTGCGCGAAAGCATAGCGCGTATACAGAGCATGGCAGCAGTACATGACCTGATGATGAGCGGCGAAGTAGAAGTAGGCTCAACTACCATCTACGAGCTTGCCCGAAGGGTAACCGAGGCTGCTGTTTCTACCCTCAGCAACCCTGGCTTCAACCTGAAGATATTCATAGATCCCGTGCAGGCCGAGCAGATCAGAGTAGGCTCGCATGAAGCAACCTTGTTGGCTCTTCTTTTCAACGAGCTTATATCCAATGCTATTTTGCACGGCTTCGCGGGCCTTGAGCAAGGCGAGATAAAGGTACATGCCTGGCTTCAGGACAGGAAGAATGGCGCAGAAGCTTCCGGTGTAGTGTCAACCAAGCCCGCAGCAAAGGTAATGATAGAGATCGCGGACAACGGTGTCGGACTGCCTGGGGGCTTCGATCCGCAGAAGGATGCGAATCTAGGCCTGAATATAGTGAGCACGCTCGTGGTTAGCGATTTACGTGGAGAGTTCAAGATAGAGCACGGCGAAGGAGGCGTGGGCACTGTTGCCTCCTTCGGCTTCATATCTTCAGGTACTGCATAGGGGTTGCCGCTAGCCCGCTAGCGGCACAGTGGTTTGTGGGGCAAGACGCTGCCAACGCTCTATAGATAGATTTTTATCCTACCTTTGATCTGCGCGCTTATTTTAGGACTCTGCGCCTATCTGCGGACCACCTACCTCGGCAACGTGGGTAGCGGGTATCGAGTACACGTGCGCTTGAACTATAGCTACAAGCTGGTCCAGATCAAATGGCTTGCTGACGTATGCGTCCGCACCGCTATCGAAAGACTGCTGCTGGTCGGCGGCCCTTCCGAGTGCGGTGATTGCCACGACAGGTATGTGTGATGTGGTTTTATCAGACTTGAGCTTGCGGGTGGCTTCAAGGCCATCGAGCACAGGTATCATCAAGTCCATCAGGATGAGATCGGGTTGTTTGGTAACTGCCGTTTCCACCGCTGAAACGCCGTCGGCGGCAAGCAACGCTTTATAGCCGAGAAGGTCCTCGACTACCGCTCGCATGATCTCCTGGTTATCAGGCTCATCTTCAACGATGAGTATTAGCTTTCTTCGGTGCGTCTCCGGCTCCATTCCACCTCCACCCGACTATGCCGCGATCATCTCTAGGCGTGCGTGAGGTCATGCTTGCTCTCCCGTATCCAACACCCCCACGAAGCCCTTTACGAAAAGGATATAGGAGAAACAAGGCAGACGCAGACCTATGTCCGGGCTACGGCATTGGGGTAACCACTATTGTATAACTAACGCAGTTCTATCTTGAGAGATAGAAACTTGTGCAAGTATAGTGCCCTCATCTGGCGAAAAGAGGTGCCAAAGGTAGGACTTAACTCTCAATTTTGAGCTATATTGGCCTTCAAGGTTGAAGCAGGCACTGCATCCAGGCAACTCCTAAAAAGGCTATGGGGCAGGAGTGCCGAGAGGGACCGCCTTTGTGCTCTCCGCTCCAGGTACAATAGTACCGCCCACCTGTGTGCTTACTCCGCTAGGCACGTTGCCTACCTGTGTTGCTACCGCGCTCGGCACCTGGGTGCTTGAGTTAATGGGCGTGGCTGTGGAGTTAGAGCTGTCACAACCTACGAATACCATAGCGCCAAGCAATATCAACGCCGGTACCGCGAACAGCGGCCTTCTACGAATAAGATTCAAAAATAGATTCTCCTTTCGGTATTAACGCTCAGGGACATTGCGCAGATTCTAGCACACTCAGGCGCTGCGAGTCAAAGGAGGGGAAGCTGGGGCTAGGATCCTTTGTCGTACTCAATGCCTGAACAATCATCACGCTGGCGCTCCCTTGCGCCACTACCCACAGCCATTGTACAATCCTTTTCATGGACCCTATCTCCGTCTTGCTCCTGGCAATTCTACTTGCTATCGTGCCGACGGTGCTTTACGCTGCTCTTCTCTGGTGGCTCGACCGCTACGAGAAAGAACCTATCCCTCTCTTATTGATAGCCTTCGTCTGGGGGGCCGTGCCTGCCACGATCATCGCTATCCTTCTTGAGCTGGGCGCTGGCATACCACTCGAACAAATTATCATCACCAACAAGGTGCGTGAGATCACTGAGGCCATCCTTATAGCTCCCTTTGTTGAGGAAGCAGTAAAGGCTATTATCCTGGTGGTTCTCTTTCGTGCTTTCTGGCGCGAGTTTGACGACGTTCTCGACGGAATCATCTACGGCGCGATGGTCGGCCTCGGTTTCTCTTTGGTGGAGAACGTTCTCTACCTGCGTTCAGCCGCCCTTGATGATCTCAACCCCGGCGACGCGCCCGACATCGGCAGGATGTTGGGCCTCTGGCTCCTGCGGGGCGTCCTCTTTGGCCTCAATCACAGCATGTTTACTGCCTTCACGGGAGCTGCCCTCGGCTTTGCCCGATCTCTCAAGCTGCGCTGGCAGCGCGGCCTGGTCCCCTCCCTTGGCCTCGGCACCGGCATGATTTTCCATGGGCTGCACAACTCCCTCGCCAGCGCCATCAGCGTCCTCCCTGATGGTCGTGCCGGCTCGAGCCTGGTGATTGGCGCATGCCTCGGCATTTTTGTAAGCGATTGGGGAGGGCTACTCCTGATTGTAGCCGTTGCTGTCCTCTCCGGCGTGAACGAAGGCCGCGTCATCAGCCAGACCCTCTTGGAAGAGGTAGCTCTGGGGCGCTTCACCCCCGATGAGTATGCCACCCTCATCTCAGGGCGCAAGCGTTGGAGCATTCGCTGGTCAACTCTATTTTCGTCCGGCATAAAGCGCTGGCGGCAAATGGGCAAGTTCTTCGACCTCTCCACCGAGCTGGCCTTCCGCAAACACTGTCTGCCGGACGGCGACCCGATACACCAGAACATCCTCGCCCGCGACATAGCTCGTCTGCGTAACGAGATAGATAACCTCAAAATGGCTATCATATTCTCAAGCTAAAAAGATGAACAAACCACAATATCCAACCCTTATACTCCTGCCCGACGAGCTACGCGGCCCCCGCATTCTCCTGAGAGCCTACCGCGCTGAGGACGCGCAAGCCTTGTATGAGGCCGTAGCCGAATCGCGAGAGCATATCCGCCCTTATCTCCCCTTTGCCGACGCCCACCAGAGCGTGGAAGAAAGCCTCGATTGGATCAACCACCAGGCCGCCAGGTGGCTCCTGCGCGAAGATATGAACATGGGAATATGGCGTATCACCGATGCTGCTAAACCTGCCCGCTTCCTCGGCGGCATAGGGATGCATCCCCACGACTGGCAAATCGGTTACTTCGAGATTGGCTACTGGCTCCGCGCCTCGGAGATAGGGCACGGCTACATGACAGAAGCTGTGCGCCTGCTGACCGATTACATATTTGCTATCCATGACGCCAACCGCGTAGAGATACGCTGTGACGCCCGAAACATCAGTAGCGCAGGGGTAGCAAAGCGCCTCGGCTTCGTGCAGGAGGCAGTAGTGCGCAACCGCGAGCTTGCCCCCGACGGCACTCTACGTACCATGCTCTACTTCTCTCGCATCCCAACCGACCCGCCTATGCCCACCACTAGTCCGCCGAGAGGTGATAATGAAGCCGCTTCCTAAACCGCTTATTGGGCTGGCTGCTGCCGGAGCCGCCACGCTCATCGCCGCCAACCGTGTTGCCGGTGCTCCGCCCGATCCTGGCGTAGCCGCCCGTGCCGAGGCCGCGCACTATTCAGGCCCCTGGCGGCACGGCTACGCTCGTGTCAACGCTGTGCGCCTGCACTACGCCGAGCTTGGCTCCGGGCCCCTCGTCATCCTGCTGCACGGCTTTCCCGAGTGCTGGTACGAGTGGCGACACATCATCCCGCACCTCGCCGAGCGCTTCCACGTTGTAGCGCCCGATATGCGCGGCTATAACTGGAGCGATAAGCCTGAAGGAACAGGCTCCTATTCCGCAAGCAATGTGAGCGCCGATATAGCCGCCCTCGTAGAGCACTTTGGCGAAGCGCGCACTCATCTCGTCGGCCACGACTGGGGTGGCGCTATAGCCTGGCATTTCGGCATGTACCACGCTGACCGCCTGAACAAGCTGGCGGTAGTAAACGCGCCTCACCCCGCCGCTTTCGCTCGTGAGCTAAAAACGCTGGACCAACTGTCGCGCAGCTTATATATCGTCTACTTCCAACTGCCGATCCTCCCGGAAGCAAGCATACGTCTGCTATTGCGGCGCACCCTTACTGAAAGCGCGCGAGTGCCGGGCGCTTTCTCAGAGGAGGCGCTCGATGTTTATCAGAACGCCATCTCGCAGCCCGGGGCCGCAACCGCTATGCTTAATTATTACAGGGCCGCCTTCCGCACAGGCCCGGCATTCTTCGAGAAGAACAGGCGCACTATAACTAACCCGACCCTTCTCCTCTGGGGTATGCAAGATTTCGCCCTTTCTCCACAGCTAACAGAGGGGCTGGAACCCTGGGTGCCCGACCTGCGCGTCGAGCGCATACAGGATAGCGGGCATTGGCTCCCCGAAGAAAAACCTCGCCTGGCATCGGACCTGCTGCTCGATTTCCTTTCTCCGTAGTCAAGCTATTTACATAGGATGTGGTAATAAGTGATGTTGCCCAAGCCGAAGCACCTGGGCGCTGAATACGCAGCTCAGTTCAAGGATAAAAGCATTGTAGAGGCGTATCCTTACCGCCCGCCCTATCCTGCGGAGACCTTTCAGCGACTTATCGCACTCATTGGAAGTGGGCCGCGTGTGGCTCTTGACATAGGATGCGGCACCGGCGATATTACTCGTCCTCTGGCTAATATGGTCGAGAGGGTTGATGCTGTTGATTTCTCGCCCTTGATGATCGAGAAAGGCAAGGCATTGGGAGGAGGCGCAAACCCTAATATTAACTGGATTTGTGATAGGATAGAGGAAGCGGTGCTTGGCCCTCCTTACGGCCTTGCCGTCGCAGGAGAAAGCCTCCACTGGATGGAGTGGGATGTAGCTCTCCCTCGCTTGCGGGAGGTGCTTGCTCCAAGTGGCTATCTGGCGATAGTAGAACGCGTGGAGGGGCATATGGCCTGGGATAGTGAGCTAAGAAACCTGACCTCGCGCTTCTCCACAAACAAGGATTTTCGACAATATAACCTTATTACAGAGCTAGAGACTCGGCATTTGTTCCACAAAGTTGGAGAAATACGCACAGCGCCTGTTCATCTCACGCAGGCTGTCAGCAGCTACATCGAGACAATGCATTCCCGCAATGGCTTCTTCCACGAGCGAATGGGAGAGACGCAGGCAGCCGAATTCGATGCGGAGTTCTGCAACCTTCTGCTACCCTTTTCCCCAGAGGGGAAGGTAACGCTGCAAATTAGAGCGAATATCACATGGGGAATAGCAGAAGGTGCG
>DAHVFG010000180.1:0-3738 GCA_027317125.1 Chloroflexota bacterium
AGCGCCACTATCGCAAGGAGATAGGTCGCCAGATGACCCACTATCTTGCCCGCGATATAGGTGGGAGCGTCCACCGGCCCGTAGAACAACACTTCCAGCGTGCCGCGCTCGCGCTCACCCGCCAGGGCTGCTGCCGCCGACAGACCCAGGTAGCCGGTCATCGCCACCACCGCGAAAAGCAGTGGCGTCTTCAGCGGGTTGGACATAACCAGCGTGCCGTTATTGTCCACGTAGTCAAGATAGCTCTTGATTAGCACTGCCGCCACCAGGCAGGCCACCGTCACCATCACGTACAAGCTTGGACCATGTAGCGCAGCGAGTAGCTCTCTATGAGCAAGGCGCAGGGCCGAGCGGATGCGCAGTCGCTCGTTTACATCTCGCCGTAGCAGAGTTCGCGGGCGCACGGTGTCGTGGGGCTTGGACTCGAGCAATGTCTCCATTAGGCCAACCTTTCCTTTACTTACCTGCGGACTGCTGTTCGCTTGATCTTACCCTCGGTCGCCGTCAGGAACGCCTCTTCAAGGCTGACCTCCAGCCGGTTGACGCTGAGCACAACACCGCCAGCCGCCGCGACCGCCATGCTGATGTCGGCCCGGGCGTCCTGGCCTCCGGCAGCCGTAACGTGCAGGATCAGCTTTCCACCCCTGGATTGAACCTCACGCACGATGGCTACATCTGCCAGCGCCTGCCGGATCACGTGTTCGTTGCCTTGATATTCCAGAGTGTACCTCTCGTCTGGCGCTAGCTTGCCGCGCACCTCGGCCACTGTACCCTGTGCGACGATACTGCCGCGAGCGATGATCGCTACCCGGTCAGCCGTTTGCTCAATCTCTGATAGGATGTGCGAGGAGAGGAAGATCGTCTTGCCTGCCCGCTTCTGGGCGTAGATCAACTGGCGCACCTGGCTGATGCCATAGGGGTCCAACCCGGAGGCCGGCTCGTCCATGATGAGCAAATCAGGCGAGTGCAGCAGCGCCCTGGCGAGCGCCAGCTTTTGCTGCATGCCCCGGCTAAACTCTTTGATCCTGCTATGCCGCCGCGCCTCCAGGTCGAGCGCGGCCAACAATTCGCTGATGCGTCGGGTGGCGTCGGGCACCACATACATATCGGCGAAGAAGCCCAGATACTGCTCGGCTGTCATCTCCCCATAGAGCGATTGGTGTTCGGAAACTACGCCCACTCGGGTTTTCAGTTCAAGAGCGCCCGCGCTCATCTCATGCCCCAATACCTGTACACTGCCACCGGTGGGCGGCAAAATACCGAGCAGCATCATAATTGTGGTAGTTTTGCCCGCGCCGTTTGGCCCCAGGAAGCCGAAGATCTCGCCCTGTTCAACTTGCAGGTTGACATTGTCCACCGCCGTGTAAGCGCCGTAGCGCCTTGTCAATCCTGCGGTGCTGATTGCTGTAGTCATACTCATCGTGCTCACTCCTTGACCCCTGTGAAGACTACGCCTTGAATGAATAGGCGTTGCGCGAAGAAGAAGATGAGCAAGGGGGGTATGATAATAACTACCATCGCTGCCATCATCGGCCCCCAGTCGGTGGTATAGAATTGCTGGAAGTTCATTAACATCAGCTGCAAGGTTTTGTTTTGCGTAGACGGGAGGTAGATAAGCGGCCCAAAAAAGTCATTCCAATAAAAGACAAAGGAAAAGAGCACCACAGTGGCGATAACCGGCTTAGAGAGAGGTAGGAATATGCGCCAGAAGATATCAAAGACGCCCGCGCCGTCAATGCGCGCCGCGTCTTCAAGCTCCGGCGAGATAGTCATGAAGAACTGGCGAAAGAGAAAGATATTGAAGCCTGAGGTAGCGAGCCAGGCGGGGAGCCAGAAGGGCCAAAAGGTGTCGACCAAGCCGAGGCGGCTAAAGATCACGTAGGTTGGGATAAGTGTAACCTGGCTGGGCAGCATCATAGTTGCCAGGACGAGTATGAAGAGCGCGTCGCGGCCCGGGAAGCGGAACCGCGCCAGCCCATAGCCAACCAGGGCACAGGAGACCGCCTGCCCGAGCACAGATGGAATAGCTATCAGCAGGGTATTGGTCAGCGCGCGGCCAAACTGCATCACCGCCAACCCCTTAGGGTAGTTGGAGAAAAGCGGCGTGGACGGTATCCAGGTCATCGGGTAGCTGAATATCTCACTTTTTGGCTTTATTGATGCAGAGAGCATCCAGGCGAGGGGAAAGAGCACTACGGCAAGCCCGCCGATCAGGATAATGTAGACGGCGATTTTCTGCAGGATGCCGAGGACCCTCGTGTCGGAGAAGAAAGCGGCGGTCCGGGTTGCAGGACTCGCATTCGTCATTCCGTTGCCGGGTAAAGGTGCGTCACCGACCTGCTTTTGTACTTCACTGCTGGCCATTACGGTTCCTTTCTAGAATCCGCCCCTGGTGCTGCCGCCTGCGTAGAAGACACGGGCGGAGGTTACACGGAAGATAACGATGACCATTATCAGGATCACAGCGAACAAAGCCCAGGACAAGGCAGCTGCATAGCCCATTTGATTGTATAACCAGGCGCTACGGTAGATATATAGGACGAAGAAGAGGCTTGCCTGGCTCGGCCCGCCGTTGGTCATGATGAGGGCATTGGTGAAGCTCTGGAAAGAGCCGATCACCCCCAGCACCAGGTTGAAGAGGAGTACAGGCGAGAGCATAGGAATAGTAATATGCCAGAAACGAGACCAACCGGTCGCGCCGTCGATGCTGGCGGCCTCGTACAGTTCACTCGGTATGCCTTGCAGCCCCGCCAGGTAGATCACCACGCCCCCTCCAACCTGCCAGAGGCTCATAATTATGAGGGCGGGCAAGACCCAGTTGGTCGTCGTGAGCCATGGTATGGCATCCACTCCGAAGAGTCGGAGTGCGCCGTTGATCAGCCCGTACTCGGTGTTGAACATCATCCACCAGAGTAGCGCCAGGGCCACCCCTGTGATCACTGCTGGCACGTAGTAGAGCGTGCGAAAGAGGGCCATGCCGCGGATCTTCTGGTTGAGCAGCATAGCCAGCGCGAGGCCCGCGATCATGCCGAGCGGCACGCTGAAGAGTGTGTAGATGGTGGTAATTTTGAGCGATTTCCAGAAGAGGTTGTCACTGAGCATATTCTGGAAGTTGAGAGTACCCACGAAGGTGGGGTCCCCCAGCACGGGCCACTGGTTGAGGCTGATGAAAGCGGCGAACAACATCGGCCCCGCGAAAAAGAGCAGAAATCCTACGACGAAAGGCGAGACGAAAAGCCATCCTTGTATCGCCCTCTGCCGCTCCAATCGACCCATTTTTGCCATATTTCCTCCGTCATGCGAGCAAAGGAAGAGTGAGGACTGAGCGATTTATCTCTTACCGGTTGCTCAGTCCTCAGCGCTTCTTCCTGGTTAGGGCAGCGGTTTCGCCAGGGCGTCGTTGAATTCCTTCTCTAACGCCGGAAGGAGATCGGCGGCCTTTTTCTCGCCGGTCCAGAGCACAGCGAGCCTGTCGTTCAGGTCGTTCGAGGTATACTTTGGCCGGAACCATTGCGGCGATGAGTGAACCATCGGGTCACCGGAGAGGGGCACAACCAGGTTGCGCACGTTCTCAGGCACAGCTTGCAGGCCAACCTCTCGCATCACTGCTGTATTAGGCACCACGTCGGTGGGGGCGAGAGCGCGCTGTCCATCGGGTCCGGCTACCCAGCTAAGAACTCTCCAGGCGGCGTCTTTCTTTGGACTGTTCTTGTTGATGATCATGCCCAATTCTTCGCC
>DAHVFG010000181.1:0-3616 GCA_027317125.1 Chloroflexota bacterium
CTAGCGCACCCTAACATCGGCAAAGACCTCCTTGAGCAGATGAGGATAGCCCTGGGAGATAGCTTGATCGTCGAAGCGCCTCCCAAGATGGAGGGCAAGAACATGACAATGCTCGTCTCCTCTAAGCCGCCGAAGCCCGTCCGTGCTCCACGCCCACCCCAGAGCAGCGACGGATCAGCCCAGCCAGGGGTTGAACGCCCAGCAGCGACTGCCGAAGCAGCACCGGCCGCTAACGTGGCAGCGCCGGTAGCGGTGGGAGCAGGGCCCGGCGAGAAATAGATTTTGTAGATTATTCATGGGGCTGAGGTGCGCAGAGGAAACCAGGCGGCTGCGTTGCAGGTCAATGCCCATGTAGAACAAATAGGATGAAAACAAAGATAAAATGGCAATCCATATTGCCGTTTTGTCTTTGTTTTCGAGAATAAAAGCCCCACCCCACTAGTGGGGTGCCTCCATAGCACGATGCCAGTTTCGCTCTCTAGGTTACTATGCTGACCAGCCTGCCTGGCACGTAGTGCACCTGGCGGGGGGTTTTGCCGTTCAGGTGCTGCTGCACCTTATCGCTTTGCAGCGCCGCTTCGATAGCCTCCTCCTGCGACACATCGGAAGGCATCTCGATCTTGTCGCGCACCTTGCCGTTCACCTGGATGACCAGCGTCACCACATCAGAAGCGGCCAGCTCAGCATCGAACTGAGGCCATGACTGCCGGTGAATGCTGTCATGCCCACCCAGTCTGTGCCACAACTCCTCCGTAATGTGCGGAGCCATCGGTGCCATCAGCAGCAGCAGATTGCGAGCAGCCTCCGCGTAGGCGGCTCTCTGCGTGCCGTGAGCATCTCGGTAACTCTGCATGGCGTTAGCCAGGATCATGACCGCACTCACAGCCGTATTGAAGTGGAAGCGCTCTATATCGGCCGTCACCTTCTGGATAGTCAAATGCACCTGGCGCAGCAGGGCGCGGTCTGCCTGCTCGGTCTCTATATGCGCCGAGCCGATGCTGATGTTGCCCTCGTAGAGCCGCCAGACGCGATGCAAGAAGCGATATGTACCCTCTGCCCCGCTATCGCTCCACTCGGCGTCGTCCTCGGGCGGGCCGATGAAGAGAATGAAGAGCCTGCCCGTGTCCGCCCCGTACTTCTCTACCATCTCATCAACAGGCACAACGTTGCCCTTGCTCTTGGACATCTTAGCGCCATCTTTAGTGATCATCCCTTGCGTGAAGAGGCGCTTGAAGGGCTCCTGCACGCCAACCATCCCTGCATCTGCCAGCACCTTCGTGAAGAAGCGCGAGTAGAGCAGGTGCAAAATAGCATGCTCCACGCCGCCAGTGTACTGGTCAACAGCCATCCAGTAGTCAGCCAGGTCGCGGCGGAAAGGCGCTTCGGCATTATGAGGGTCGCAGTAGCGCAAGAAGTACCATGACGAGTCGACAAAGGTGTCCATCGTGTCAGTCTCACGCCTGGCAGGGCCCCCGCAGCGTGGGCAGGTTGTATTCACAAAGCTCTCCACGCGAGCCAACGGTGATTCGCCGCCCGGCTTGAACTCAACATCCGCAGGCAGAAGCACAGGCAGCTGTTCCACCGGCACAGGCGCTTCGCCGCAATCAGGGCAATAAACAATAGGGATTGGAGCGCCCCAGTAACGCTGTCGAGAGATTAGCCAGTCGCGCAGGCGGTAGTTGATGGTGCCTTTGCCTTTGCCCTCAGCCTCCAACAGCGAGATCACTGCGTGCTTGCTCTGCCCAGTGAGCATATCGTTCAACGGGCCTGAGTTTACCATCACCCCAGGACCTGTATACACAGGCACAGAGGCGCCATTCTTGTAGACAGGGGCCACAGCAGGATCATTGCTCCCGCTCTCCACAGCCTCTACAGGCTCAACCACAGAGATAACAGGCAATCCATATTTCAGGGCGAAGTCGTAGTCGCGCTCATCGCCGCCGGGCACCGCCTGGATCGCGCCTGTGCCGTATGTCACCAGCACATAGTCAGCTATCCATACAGGTATCTGATCGCCTGTCATCGGGTTAGTAGCGTATGCGCCTGTGAAGACCCCTGTTTTCTCCTTGTCAGTAGAGAGCCGTTCGATCTCGCTCTCTTTGCGCGCTTGCATAACATAAGCATCAACCGCAGCGCGCTGCTTGTCAGTGGTGATCTGCTTCACCATAGGGTGCTCAGGAGCCAACACCAGGAAGGTCGCGCCATAGATCGTGTCGGGCCGGGTGGTGTAGACCCTGACCGGCTCGTCGTAGCCGGACAGAGGAAAAGCTATCTCAGCGCCAGTAGAGCGCCCTATCCAGTTGCGCTGCATCGTGCGCACCCTGTCGGGCCAGCCTTCCAGCTGGTCCAGGCTCTCCAGCAGGCGCTCGGCATACTCCGTGATGCGAAAGAACCACTGCGTCAGGTCCTTCTTGGTGACTTCGGTGCCACAACGCTCGCAACGGCCATCAACCACCTGCTCGTTAGCCAGCACCGTTTCGTCCTTTGGGCACCAGTTGGCGGGAGCCAGCTTGCGATAGGCCAATCCTCGCTCGTAAAAGAGCAAGAAGAGCCACTGCGTCCACTTGTAGTAATCTGGGAAGCAGGAAGCCAGCTCGCGATCCCAGTCGTAGACGATGCCCATCTTGAAGAACTGCTCTTTCATCCTATCTATGTTGTCAGGAGTACGGACTGCGGGGTGGATGCCTTGCTGGATGGCTGCGTTTTCGGCGGGCAGCCCGAAGGCGTCCCAGCCCATAGGGTTCATCACATTGTAGCCCAGCATCGTGTAGTAGCGCGCCACCACGTCGCCTATCGTATAGTTACGCATATGCCCCATGTGCAGGTCGCCCGATGGATATGGGAACATGACCAGGGCATAGAGCTTGCGCTTCTGGGGATCAGGCTCCACGAAGTACATATGCGAGTCGAGCCAGGTACGCTGCCAGACAGGCTCGATCACCTGCGGGCGGTATCTCTCCGGCGCATCATTTGTGCTCATAACTTTCCTCCTCCGAAAGGATGTAGCTCATAGTGGCAACCTCTAAAAGGCAACAAAAAAGCCTTGCGTCCACCTTAGGGACGAAAGGCAAAGCTTCCGCGGTACCACCCCGATTGGCGCCACACATGGCGCCCACTCAAGAGCGCGATAACGGGCGCACCCGGCACGGGTTACACATCTGCCTCTCCTGAGAGGCGAGACCTTTCACCCTGCGGCTCCCCGGCGAGTTCAGCCATTACCCTCAGGCGTCCCACGCAGAGCTTGCACCTTACTCTCTGCTCGCTGTACCGGGACCGGCTTACTACTCCGGCTCAACACCGTTCATATATTCTAACTGAAAGCATTATACAAAACGGAGAGATAAGTGTCAATCAGGCTTGCAGAGGTAAATGTTCAACTCAACGACCTGCTTGACGATGATGCCACCCTCATAGGTTGGGCGACCCTCCTCCAGGGTGCCACCTTGCGCCGGTTGCTTGACCATGTGGTGGAGCTAGCTTGCCAACGCAAAGTCACACGAGTTTCGCACCAAAACCTGGCCTGGCTCTTTCAGTCGAGCCGAATGTCACGCCGCACTGTTACGGACGTGACTGTGCCATTTTCGACCCCATGCGAACCAGGTTCCACGGCAGCAAA
>DAHVFG010000182.1:0-3528 GCA_027317125.1 Chloroflexota bacterium
GCGCGACCCCGCGGAGGAAGAAGAATCGGAGCGAGAGGCGCGGGCGGCGGGTATTTCGTTCGTGCAGCTTGAAGGCAATATCGGCTGCATGGTGAATGGCGCGGGGCTGGCTATGGCTACTATGGACACGATCAAAGAATACGGCGGCACCCCCGCCAACTTCCTGGATATAGGCGGTGGCGCTCGCGAGGACAAGGTTGAAGCCGCGCTGCGTATTATTTTGAGCGACCCCAATGTGCAGGCGGTGATGTTCAACATCTTTGGGGGGATCACCAGAGGCGACGTAGTAGCCAAAGGCATCGTCAAGGTGCTGGAGCAGATGAAGCCCGATGTGCCTATGGTGATACGGCTGGCAGGCACCAACGCCGAAGAAGGACGCGAGATCCTCAAGGCAGCTAACTTGCCTGCCGCCGCCACCCTGGACGAAGCCGCGCAAACGGCGGTCAGGCTGGCTAATGAGCGGGGGACCAGGGTTTAGGGATCAGCTACTCTACACCCTGACCCCTGGTCTGTGATGTGCGAAACCGGCGCAGAACAAATGGAGGCACGTAGATGGCAAAGACATTGCCCAGGAGGGCTGATGTAGCTAAAGAGGTCACATGGAATATAGAAAGTATATTCCCCTCCGATGCTGAGTGGGAATCCGCGCTGAAAGAGGTGGGGGCGGCTATACCCGACCTGGAGCGCTTCCGGGGCAAGCTTGGCTCTTCAGCCCACGAGCTGCTGGAGGCGCTGCAAACCCGCGATAAGCTCCTATCGAGGGTAGAGCATATAGCTGTGTACGCCGGAATGCAGATCACCGCCGACATAACCGACCAGACGGCCCTTGCCCACAGTGGGCAGGCCGACAGCCTGGCGGCGAGGGCTGCTGCTGTTGTCGCCTACTTTGAACCGGAAATCCTGGCCCTCGACCCCTCACGGCTTGAGGAGATGATGCGCTCTGAGCCTGAGCTTGCTGCCTACAGCCATTACTTTGATAAGCTGCACCGCCAGCGCGAGCATATACGCTCCGCCGAGGTGGAGAGTGTGCTGGCCGAAGTGGGAGACGTCGCTGAGAGCGCGACTCGCATCCACAGCGCTCTGGAAGATGCCGACCTCAAGTTCGCCACGATAAAAGACGAGCAAGGGGCAGAAATCGAGATAGAACAGGGCACAGTCTGGCCTCTAATCCGCAGCCAGGACCGCGAGGTGCGTAAAGCGGCATGGGAGGCCTACGCCGACGGTTATATAAGCGTAAAGAATACGATGGCCGCTACTGTAGCGGGCGCAGTAAAGAGGGATGTCTTTTATGCCCGCGCTCGCAAATATAACTCCTCACTGGAAGCGGCGCTGGCCGCGGGGAACATACCGATGGAGGTATACACCAGCCTCCTCGACACCTACGCACAATGTATTCCTGTATGGCATCGCTACTGGGAGATTAAGAGGCGCGCGCTTGGCGTTGACAAGCTGCACGGCTACGATATAGATGTGCCCCTGGTGCGCTCGCTGCGTAACATACCCTATCAGGAAGCAGTCGAGATCATCCGCGTCGGATTAGCGCCTCTTGGGGAAGAATATGGCGCTGCGCTTGGCAAAGGGCTGACCGAACAGAGGTGGGTTGATATATATCCCAACCAGGGCAAAGGGAGCGGCGCTTTCTCATACGGCGCATATGGCACCATGCCCTTCCTGATGCTCAATTATGACGATACGCTGGAGACGGTCAGCACGCTGGCTCACGAGCTTGGGCATTCGATGCACTCCTATCTCTCGTGGCAGACAAACCCTTATATTTACAGCAGCTACTCTATGTTCGTGGCAGAGACCGCTTCTAACTTCAACCAGGCGATGGTGCGCGCCTACCTGCTCAAGGGCGGCCCCGACCCCGATTTTGAGCTGGAAGTGCTGGCCGAGGCGATGAGCAACTTCCACCGCTACTTCTTCATCATGCCGGCTCTTGCCCGCTTCGAATTGGAGTGCCACGAGAGGGTGGAGAGAGGGGAAGGTCTGACCGCCGACTCGATGTCGTCGCTGATGGCTGGCCTCTTCCGAGAGGCGTACGGCCCTGCTGTGGAGGTGGACGATGCCCGCGTTGGCATTACATGGTCGCAGTTCCCCCATCTCTTCGGCAACTTCTATGTCTTCCAGTATGCGACCGGCATCTCGGCTGCCAACGCCCTGGCCCAGGGAATACTTGACGAGGGGAAGAGCGCGGCTGACCGCTACGTGCAGTTCCTCAAAGCGGGCGATGCACTATACCCCCTTGAGGCTCTCAAGCTGGCGGGGATAGATATGACGTCGCCTGAGGCTGTGGAGCGCGCCTTCGGTGTGATGAGCAGGCTCATAGACCGCCTCGATGCTATTGTTGGCGAAGGCCCTCTGACTTCCCAAGCGGGAAAATAGATGGCGGATGAGAGGCTGCTCGAAAGCGCCTTGCATGGGGCGCGGCTCCTCTACGCCTACACGATCTATATAGCGGCTCCTGCCGGCGAGGTCTTCCGGTATACAGGCGACCCTGGGTACTGGTCGAAGGACTTCGATGGGGAGCCGCTCCCCAATCTGGCGCTGCGCTGGGAGGGCAAGCCGTACACGGCAGGCTCTATCATGGTGCTCGTGCCACTGCGCAAGGACGGCACCTCCACGACGGTGGGCGCTGTGCGCATGGAGCTGCTCTATTATCGTGAGAACGAGGAGCTGAGCTTCCGGTTCCTCACTGACAACCACCTTATCTACCGCTTTTTTTATGAGCAGTCCGCCCCTGAGCGCACAGCTTTCACCGTGAACGTCTTCGTTGACGGCCAAAGCTCGCCTGGGAACACCTTGCGCCAGCGCCTGTACGCAAAGAAGCGCCGCAAAGCTTCTATAAATGACCACATGCGCGTGAAAGGGGCGCTAGAGGAGCGGGTTGGGCACGAGTGAGTTTGGTAGAAACCCAGAATGCCCATTCAAATGGAGCGTCCTGGGGCGACCTACTAGATGCAACGGGCGGGGCTAGCTATAGGTACTAAAGCTAAGGCCAACATAGCCCGGCAGGAGGCAGGGAAAGGTCAATCATCTTGATCATTTGTGGACGAGTAAGTAGATTGCCAGACCGAAAGTAAGGTCTGTTCTGAGCATCACATGGCTCACCAGCGCCGCCACAAGGGTAACCGGTGATAACTCCATATGTATGCACCGTCTCTATATAGGAGTAGAATTGCGACCCTGGCGGCACGTCTGCGAAGGTCGGGTTGGCAGGGTTCACCAATGTCCAGTAAGGTATGCGCGCCAGCGCCAGGATTTTGCTGAACTGTGCTCTCGTAGGCTGATATTCTGGTCTGAAATATGGATCGTTGTTTGCATCACAAGGTTCGCCAGGACCGCCACAGGGGTAACCACCAATGATGCCCAGGTAATTTGCCATCTACACCCAGGGAGTGCCCCAGTGGGTTTGCATACCGGCGAAATTGATGTGATAGCCCGAAGGTGGGTAGGAATAGCCTTCAGCTAACATTATGGCTTGTACTAGCTGTGCTCTGGTTGCTGTATATTCGTCGGTGGCATGCA
>DAHVFG010000183.1:0-3351 GCA_027317125.1 Chloroflexota bacterium
ATGTGTCGGGCTGTTGCGAGTTGTTGCCCGGCACCATCTGCGGCCCCTGCCCTGAGAAAGTGGCTCCATCAAGGAGCGACTGGGCGACCTTGTAGCTTGTGTATGCAGGCTTCGTCGAATAATCGTCACGGACGATAGACATAGCGCCGTAGTAGCTCGTGGGGTCATTGAACTTGTCTTCAAACTGGAAGTAATCGAACTGCACAACCCTCGGAGAGGCTGCGGCTATACCATACATACGGGTAAGCATAGACGCCTGGTCATCTTCGCTCCAGCGGAACTGCGACGGGCACCCTGTACAGGTGGAGCGGCCATCCTCCGTTACCCATATCTCAGCCGGGCGACCTCCGTGCTCGTTGATCCACCCGTTCGCCAGGTCCAACCTGTACTGGAAGTTTTGCACTATCGTGGTGGGGTCGGTGCTCTCAGGTATGCGGTCGCCCATGTAGGTGTGTATCGAAAGGGCATCGAAGTTGATAGCGCCTGCTGAGTCGGCGATCACACGGTCGAGGAAGTCAAAACCGCCGCCTGTTGGATCACCACCCTCCGGGAAATGGACATAGGTGCCTCCGATAAGGACGCGGGCAGAGGGGTCAACCGACTTGACGGCGGCGTATGCCCCGGCGAGAAGCCGGGCATAATCCGCAGTGCGGTCGCAGCCGTTTACGCAGTTCCAGGTGCCCGTGACGGCAGGCTCGTTCCATATTTCCCAGGTGTGTATACGTCCGCCCCAGCGCGTCACGGCGGCGCGCACAAAATCGAAGTAGTCGTTGAAGTTGGCAGGCTCATACCAGTACCAATCGGGGGCCGAGGGGTTGGTGGAAGACCACCTGGGCGTGGTCAGCAGCATCCCTATTACATCGATATTGTTGTTGAAGTCCGAGGCAAGGCGATTATCGTAAGGAGTCCAGTTATAAGAGCCTTTACGCTGGGGTTCGATATTAGCCCAGGATAACTCCTCCCTCGACCACTGTACACCTGCCTGAGCCGCCATCTGGCCGAGGCGCGCCGACTCGGCTTCCGAGCGCTCAAGCCCTGTCAGGTACAGGTTCATGCCAAAGAGCGAGACAGGCGCGAAGGCGGGAGCATCTTTCTGTGGCGGGAGCACGGAAACGGGCGTCTTTCCCGTTTCAACAGGTTGCGCTGTAAAGTCGGGGTATGGCGTCAGCATGGGTGGGCGCGGGCCGTCAGAGCCCGGTATCTGAGCGTAGCCTGTTGAGCTTGCAAATGCGATGAAGAGGGACAGGACCGCGCCAGCAAGGAGGCAAAGAGCCAGAATAGAGCGGAATCGCATGTTGTATCTTCTTCCTTTCTTTATGGGCGACCGGAGATGCTTGTCGCAGGGGTAAGTATATCCAATCAGAGCGGCTCACCGCCATCGTACTTATGGGCTATGTTGTCTCCGTAAGTACCGGGACCGGTCTGTAGAACAAATGTTAATCCAATCAGCGTATTTATTCGTTAGCTTACACGAAGAGGTTATCGGTCACTATTATGTATCAATGCTATTGATCGAAAAGAGTCTATTTACAAACCCTTATTTCAGGAGGCTTCTATGGAAATCCAGAACGAAACTGATGTAGTGCGGCGCGATGTCCTCAAAGGTGGACTCAAGCTCGGCGCGGCAGCCGGTTTGGCGGCGTTGGTGCTTGGCGTCAACGAAAGCGGCGGCAAAGTCTTCGCGCAGTCGGCATCTCCCTTCAAGAGCGATGTTGACGTGCTGAACTATGCTCTCACCCTTGAGCACTTCGAGGCAGAGCTTTACAAGGCGCTGCTTGGCCTGGGCAAATTGCAAGGCAAGGACCTGCAGTATGTGCAGCTCTTCGGTATGCAAGAGCAGGCACACGTAGACGCGGTGACAGCAGCGGTGCAGAAGCTGGGCGGCACACCAGTAGGCAAAGGCAATTATAACTTTGGCGCCGCAGGGCCGACAGACACTCGCGAGCAGGTGCTCAATATCCTCGCCACAGTTGAGGCAGTGGGTGTGAGCGCGTACGAAGGCGCTGCCATCTATATTCAGAGCCCCGATATTCTCGCTGCCGCGGGCTCGATCATGGAAGTTGAGGCTCGCCACACAGCGGTTGTACGCGGTCTGGTGGGGCTATTCCCCGTCCCTGATGCATTCGAGACGTCGCGCACCCCCGACGAAGTGCTGAAAATCGTAACACCTTTCTTCAAGAGCTAAACCAAAACAACGAGCCGATGGGCGTCACGAGATCATTTGACCATGAGCGCCCAGAGAATAATCACTGAGAGGAGAAACCGCAAATGAGCGAAAATATTACGCCCGAAGGTAACAAGGGCTTTACACGTCGCCGGTTCCTGATGGGCACAGGCGGAGTGGCAGGTGGACTAGCGTTGGCCGGGGGCCTGGGTAGTATCGGCAAGCTGCCTTTCGGCAAGCAAGTGGGCATACAGGTGGCTTCCGCGCAGGCATTGAAGACAGACCTTGATGTTATCCAATTTGCTCTTACCCTTGAGCATTTTGAGGACGCAGCGTACCAGGCGGCAAACGCTTCAGGCATACTGAAGGGCACCGCATCTGACCTGTTCAAGGCATTCGGTGATCACGAGCACCAGCATGCGCTGGCGCTAACCGATGTAGTGAAGAAGCTGGGGGGCACTCCGGTTGCAGCGCAGGCTGCTTACAACCTGCCCCAGCTACAGAGCCAGGACCAGATAGTTAGCCTCTTTTCCACGATTGAAGAAGTAGGCGCGGGGGCATACCTGGGCGCAGCGCCTTTGCTCAAGGATAAGACGCTGCTTGGCGCTGCTGCTTCGATTGCCAATATCGAGGCGCGCCACGCCGCTACCTTCAAGGCTTTCATGAACGATCCTATGCCCTCACCGGCATTCGCACAGTCCCTTACCTACGATCAGGTAATTACCGCCGTGACGCCCTTCCTGAAAGCGCCGAATCCGGCCACCACAGGCAAGTACTTCACGATAGATAATCCTGCTTCCTCCATTCAGGAAGCTATCAACAGGGTAAACTCGGTCCAGGCCGATAACCTGCAATTCTTCGCGGAGACGGGCCACACACTTTCTATGGCATTCCTGACCTACTGGCAGCAGAATGGCGGCCTGAAGCAGTTCGGCTTCCCTATAACCGAGCCATATAAGGGTAACAACCGCACCGATGGCAAGGAATATGTGCAGCAGTTCTTCCAGAGAGCCAGATTCGAGTGGCATCCTGAGTACAAGGGCACACCATTCGAAGTAGAGCTTGGTCTACTGGGCGCTGAGCAGATCTTCAAAGACATGATGGGCGGCTAATAAGCCGCAAAAGTAAAGCAAAGCGGGCTGGCCGGCTACGCTGGCTGGCCCGTTCTTTGTCTGCAACACAAAGTA
>DAHVFG010000184.1:0-3322 GCA_027317125.1 Chloroflexota bacterium
GGTCGGCAGCGGGCTGTAGCGCCGCGCTTGACAACACAGTAGACTGTATATTGCCACGCGAGACGGGCACAGTCTGCACGGTGGCTGCTGCGTTGGTGCCCGCGAAGACGCGCTGCTTTACAAAAAGGGCGATGACAACCGCAAGCAGCAGCGCGCTGCCCAGAATGATTATCTTTTTCATATGGCCTCCGTACTTTTGTTCTCCCGAACGCGTTTTATATTTGTCGCTTGTTTCCGTAGAAACGATACAGTAGGCGCAGAAACATCAGCCCCGGCTAACCAGGCCTGCAACTTCAGCGTATAGTTCGTGCCAAAAGCAACTCTTACCTGCGTAGCTGCGCTCTAGAACTTTAGCCTGCTCACTCGCACAGATAGTGATCTTACACCTTGCGGAGCAGTGCAATATCGCTGCTAGAGGCAATTATATAGTCCGGCTGAGGCGGTTAGATTAATATGGAATGAGAGTAGTGTAAAATCTTTGTAAAATCTGAGATCTGCTCTGCTCCGACCAGGGAAGTTGGGGAGCTTGCACAACCTTCGGCTTCACAGGCCGTCTACTCGCTTAAAAGATCAGGATCAGCACGGACGGGAGAAGGCGGGCGTTGGACAACCCTGGCCTAATCACCTTCCATAGTGAGCGGTGTACCTGTTCAGATTAGAGGCTTGGGGCCTGGCTACTCCCCTTATACTCACCAGTGGGAAAGCCCCCTCTCCCCTTGTGGGAGAGGGGGCATGGGGTGAGGGCGGGTGAGGGCAGGTGGCACGCCCGCACAGATACCCCTTGAAGGTTGCTCCACCCCAACTCTTCTTCTCTAGAAATGCGAAGGATAGTAGTATAGAGGGGTGCTAAATCGCTCGTATTTTCATCGGTAATGGTGACCCGCAGGGCCATGGCTTACTCTGAATATTTACTGAGCGGTTATGGCGCTCGGTCAGACAAAAGGAGGTGTATATCAGAGACTACCAGAACATGGGAGAGGCGGTAGATGGGCTGGGGCGATGTGACCTCTGGAGAGTGCTCTCATTAGCCGAACAGCTTCCTGGCGCCTGCCTTCTACTGTTTCGCCGCACCGTATACTTCGGGGTTTACCATGTTGGCCGGTAGCTCGCCGCGCATGACCGCGAGGATGTTATCTGCCGCCATCAATGCCATGGCAGTGCGCGTCTCCAGCGATGCGGAGGCGATATGCGGCGCAAGGGTGACGTTTTGCAGTTCTAGCAGGCCGGGGTTGATCCGCGGCTCATGCTCGAAAACGTCCAACCCTGCACCCGCCAGCTTGCCCCCCTTGAGCGCCTCAACGAGCGCTGCTTCGTCCACGCAAGCGCCTCTCGCTGTATTGATCAGGTAAGCGGTTGGCTTCATACGCGCCATTTCGGGTGCGCCTATCAGGTGGTGGGTGCCAGGGTTATAGTCGGTATGTATAGTAACGTAATCCGACTGCGCGAGTAAATCTTCCATTGAGACCAGGCGGGCGTTGAGCGACTTTTCCGTCTCGACGTCTGCCGGATATTGGTCGTAGTAGAGCACAGTCATGTCGAAGCCGCCAGCGCGCTTTGCCACTGCTCGCCCGATGCGCCCGAAGCCGATGATACCGAGCGTCTTGCCATGCACGTCCTGCCCGACCATCATCAGAGGCCCCCAGCCGTGAAAGCGCCCCTCTCGTGCGAAGCGGTCTGCCTCGGCTACCCGGCGCGCTGAGGCCATGAGCAGCGCCCAGGCAAAATCGGCTGTGGTGTCGGTGAGCACGCCGGGGGTGTTGGTAACAGCTATGCCTCTGCGCGTCGCCTCATTTGCATCTACGTTGTTGTAGCCGACTGCCATATTAGCGATTACTTTTAGGTGAGGCGCGGCGTCCATCACCTCTTTGTCTACCGGGTTGGTTAGCATGCAGTAAAGCGCGTTATAGTGGCTTTCGCGCAGCTTGTCTATAAGCTCCTGCTTGGTCCATATGTGGTCGGCATCAGGGTTGATGTCGAGCTTGCCCTCGCTGCCAACAGCATAGCGCAGGCGCTCAATCGCAAGTTGCGGCACCATCTGTGTCATCAAAACCCTTATACTCTCTGTTGCGCCGGGCATAGTTGTACCTCCGTGTAGTGTGTAGTGTGTAATGGGTGACAGCCAGCTTTAGACGGTAAAGAAGTAGCTCTCCTCACCTCCTTACCCAACGCACACTACGTACTACGATAGCGCATCAGCCGCCGAAGAATAAGAATGAGCTGCCGCTGTTGCTGCTGGCAAGGGTTGCCTGGTCCAGTTGGAAGATCACAAAGCAGAGGACGAAGCAGAGGAGCAGTACGCCCACCACTGTAGCCAGGGGGACGAGGCAGCCCCTGACCGGGCCTCGGGCTTTCTTTTGTTGTAGCAACATCGTTTGATCCCTCCTATGTATGCACTGGGGTCGCTGCGGCCAGCAGACCGTTGACCAACTCTAGTGTATGCTTCTTACCGCCGGGGCCAATCTCCATTGCCGGGCCTACGCACGCCGGACAACCATCTTCGCATGGGCAGGCCGAAATCAATTCGCCCGCCGCTTCGAGTAGCGCCGTGTGCATGTCGAAGAGCTTTCGGCTGAAGCCAATGCCCCCAGGGTAAGAGTCGTACAGGAATATTGTACTCTGCCCTGTAAAGGGGTTCTTCACTTGTGGCACAACGCCCAGGTCGCGGGGGTCGCACATCAGGTAAAGTGGGGCCATTTGTGACATTACGTTGCCCAGGCCCACAAGCCCCGCTTGCAGCGCATCTTTGCCCGGCATATTCTCAGCCACTACGGGCGGCACGCACAACCAGTAGGCTGTGGTGTGTAGCTCTTGCTCCGGCAGGTGTATTTTGCCCCAGCCGACGTTCTCGTGCGTCCCCAGCTTTATCTTCTTGTAGATAGTGGCTTGCGCCGACACCATGACATCGCCGTAGTTGCGCGCGGCCTCCCGATCTTCGCCTGATGCTATATCTAACACCTTTAAAGTGACCGCAAGGTTCGCATCTGTGTAATAATCGGCGTCAACTGCTCGCACATAGGCTTTCTGCTCATCCCAATCAAGCGTGTCAACGTGGTATTGCTGGCCTTCGTGCAGGTAGATAGCTTCCTCGTGCAGAAGGGTCAGCACGGAGAAGCGGTCCATCTCGCCTATGATGCGCGGGGTCGGGTCGCTGGCGTTGATTATAACAAAGTTTTCTGCCGCCGCGGTACGCAAAGATATGTTTTCAGCGGGGAAGTTCTCGCTCGACCAGTGCCACATACCTTCCGCATGCCGCACGACCATTCCTTCTTCCAGGTAGCCGAGCATCTGCGCTGTTTCGGCCACGTTATGATTGCCGTAGGCT
>DAHVFG010000185.1:0-3216 GCA_027317125.1 Chloroflexota bacterium
GTTCCCTCCCCTGTGCCCCCTGATTTTGTCCTCATCATAACCGAAGGCTTCGGCTCAGTGCCCATGTCCCCACGCACTTTCGAGCTAATAGCCGCCTACGACGGCGGAGAAGTAGCCGTAGACGGCGCTACCCGTCTGCGTGGAGGTCTCTCCCGCCCTGAGATAATAATTCCCCTCGCCCGCACCACCTCCGTTCGCTGGCTCGAAGATACAGGTCCCAAACTGGCCGTAGGCACCCAGGTTCGCCTCCTCACCTCCGCCTACCTCGGCCAAACCGCCCAGATTGTCAGCCTCCCCGTAGGCCCAAGAGCGGCCCAATCAGGCGTAATCTCCCCCGTAGCCGACGTCCAGCTAACCGACGGCCAGCGCCTGCGCCTCCCCATAGTAGATATAGAAGTGCTGGAATAGCCGCCACCCAGCGGCGTATTCCACAAGTGGCAAGGCCCTAACCCCTGCTTCTTTGTAAACACACCCCTACCTAAAATACCCAGCTCCCAGCCTCCGCAGGGAGGCTTCGCGGGTACCCTCTGGGTGATGTAGCCCGCGGCTTCAGCCGCCGGGCGTGGGATCGGCTGCTCTATATCAGGTCTATTCTTAAACAGCCCGTAAGCCCCCTTTGAGCCTTTGGGCAGTAAACGTTCAGAGTTGGGGTGCAAGGGGCTATGCCCCTGATGGGGTTACAGGGGTGTCCCCTGACACTCACCAGGAAGCAAGCCCCCTCTCCCTTCATGGGAGAGGGGGTTGGTGGTGAGGGCGCACCCGCGCAGGATACCTCTTGAAGATTGTTCTACCCCTACTCTGAACACTTACCATTCACTGTAAGTGTTCAGGGTTGGGGTGCAGGGGAGTATCCCCTGACGGGGCATTAGTGGTGCCCCCTGACACTCACCAGCAAGCAAGCCCCCTCTCCCTTCATGGGAGAGGGGGTTGGGGGTGAGGGCGCACCCGCGCAGGATACCTCTTGAAGATTGTTCTACCACAACTCTGAACGCTTACCTTGAGTGGCCTATTGACAGAAGGTGCCCTGGTCGGCTACAATCGCGTGCAGGTAAGTGGCAGCGCATCGTGTTGGTTAGAAGTTGTAAATTGTGCGCTCCGAATGGGCATGCATGCTGTGGTGCAGCGCGTATGCACCACCTTAGCAGGAGGGGCTCGCCTATGAAAGAAGTGAGACGCTTTACCAGGGCGCTGTCTATTGCCTTAGTAGCATGCAGCATGGCCCTGGCGCTTCCACTAGCTCCCGCGGCAAGCCCGGCTGCGCCGGGCTCGGCTTATTTGTCCACAGCCCATTCAGGCCCCGCATTCCTGGCTCTCTCCACACGCCCCTCTTTCCTCAGCTTGCAAAACTCAGGGATAGCTGAAGCGGCTCCTGTATCTACCAACTCCTCAAACTCGGTCTATTTTCGGCAGACAGCGCACTATGTCAAGGATGCGTTTCTCAACTACTGGCTGATGAACGGCGGGCTAACTATCTACGGCTATCCTGTCTCTGAAGAGTTTGTCTCCAATGGCGTAAGCATGCAGTACTTCCAGCGGAGCCGGTTTGAGTACCGCCCTGGCAGCAGCCGTCCCTGGAAGGTCGAATTAAGCCCGGTTGGGAGTCTGGAGACACAGGGAAGGACATTTATCCCCGCATCGCCAAATGCGGCAAACGCCGACCGCCTTTACTTTGATCAGACACAGCATACACTGGGCGGTACTTTCAGGCAGTTCTGGCAGGCGAACGACGGCCTCACCATCTTCGGCTACCCAATCTCTGAGGAGATGCAAGAGAATGGGCGCACTGTGCAGTACTTCGAGCGTGCCCGCTTTGAGCTTGCAGGGCAGGGGCGCGTGCAACTCGGGCAGCTTGGCACAGAGTTGCTACAAAGGCTCACCGCCTCCGGCAATGCAGGCAACATAGCCGCCCCTGCTGACCGCCCCGGTTTCAACATGAGCTTCCGAGGGGAGGCTACATGGTTTCGCGCCGACTGGACGCGTGTGATCCGCCTCAACAAGGGCTGGGGCAACCTGCCGCAAGATTATGTGGGACAAGGGCTATACGCCGCCGCGCCCGCCGACCTCAATCTCTATGGCCGATGGGCACGTGTTACGCGCGGCAACCGCTCCGTCTTTGTGCAGTTTGTTGACGTAATAGACTGGCCCGATATCCCCTATGTACGCTCACAGGGCATTGTGATAGACCTCGGCCAGGAGGCATATCAAGCTCTAGGGCAAGACAACGGCGGGCGCTACGAAGTCAGCTTTGATGTCTTTTGGCCCGGTGAAGGCCCGGGTCGCTAGCCCCTGTAGGAAGGTAGAACTATTACGATGAAAGCCCTTCTCCACGTATGTGGATGCGCTGGAAGGGGTATAACTATAGCACAATATCGGGTGTCACAAGACCGGGCAGAGAAAGGCAGCCTTTAGAGGCTCCTATCTGTAGAGAGAACTCTTGGCATCTTAGCTATCCCTGTGGCTCCTGGGTTGCCTTTTCTTGCGCGTCGTAATAATGGGGCACCGGAAGGTGAGCGTTGCTCCCTCTCCGGGCGCAGATTTTATCTCCAGGTGCCCACCCGCAAGCTGTATCCGCTCATGCATAGAGCGAATGCCAAGCCCTCACCGGCGTTGCGATGTTGCAGTACGGCCTCCGGGTCGAAGCCATGCCCGTCGTCGGCGATGCTCATGCAAAGATCATTTTCACAGCCGCCCTTATCGCCAGCCTGACGTTGCGTGCCTTCGAGTTTGCCCGGTCCAGCACGATGAGTGATACATCTACTGGACGTTGTAGAAATCCGCTTTATCACTGGCCGCTATGTAAAGTGGGGAGATTGGTCGTTGCGCAGGGCCGCCCCCACCGCCCCATCTCATTTTAGAATACTTCTTCCGGCCAATCGAGCATGAGAGCGCGTGCGGTGCCGCCTGCCTCTATGTGGCGTGTGGCCTCATCCATTATCAGAAAGGCGTTGGCGCGGGACATTGAGGTCAGGATGCCCGAACCCTGGTCGCCTGTGGTGCGGACTACGTAGTCATTACCTTCTTTTGTGACCACTGCCCGCAGGTAGCTAGCACGCCCAGAGGAGTTTTCCAGCGTCTCAAGGCTGCGAGCGGTGATGACAGGTCTTTGCAGGCGGCTTTTGCCCAGCATCTTCATGATAGCGGGGCGACCGAATAGCTCCATGCTCACCATACCGGAGACGGGGTTGCCGGGCAAGCCGATGAAGGGCACCCCTGCCT
>DAHVFG010000186.1:0-3100 GCA_027317125.1 Chloroflexota bacterium
CGTAAGGAGCGACCTTTAGCGCCTCCGCCACCACTTCAGGGTTGCCAAGCGCGCCAAGTCCAACCGCCTGCACATCAATGCCACGCGCCTTGAGCCTGTCGCCCTCCTGCACGGCTTGCCCTGTGGTCTCCCAACCGTCGCTCACCAGCACCACCCGTCTGCGGCCATTATCGCCAAGCAGGGTGCCCGCCAGGCGCAAACCGGCAGAGAGATCAGTGTTATCGCTGGAGTTCGCGTTCTGAGGTGTCTGTTTCTGGTTGGCCCACGAGCCTGTGGCTACTTCCTGAGCAGAAAGGAGAGTAGCGTTTGCTCCCACGCTGACGAACTGTAGCTGCTCATTCCCGTTCGACTTCGCCAGCACACCCTTTGCGTAGTCCACTGCCTGCTGGCGGCTGGCGGTGCTCAAGCTTTTTGAGGAATCGAGTACTACTACCAGATTCAACTTGTCGTCAGGCTTGACGAAAGCAGGTTGGGAGATCGCCAGCAGCAATAGCACCACGCTCAAGCTCTGCAATACCAGCGCGGTACGCCGCCGCCAGGGTGCCAGCCCTGTCAACCTGCGCGCCAGCAGGAAAAAGAAAGGGAGTAGAAGGAGTGCCCAAAGAGCCTCAGGGCGCAGTAGTACGATATCGCTCACATTTTGCCTCGTTTCCAGCAGTAGAAGAGCCATTCGGCCCCCAGCAACAACAGGGCAAAGGTTGCCAGGGGCAGAGAGTATTCCTGGTAGGTAGTGGACTGCGGAGAGGTTGAGGTTGTGCGCTCCAACTCAGGGTGGGGCTGAGGCGAGAGGTTCGATTCTAGCGCATCAGCCATGTTCACAGCGAACGACAATGGAGCGCTGGAAGGGACGCCCACCTCCTGCACCTGGTATATGCCTGCCTGGTCTGTCTCGGCGTAAGCGCCCGTGCCACTAGCTTGCACTACAGTTCCCGCAGGGGTCTTCACGGACACGCCAGGCTGCAAGTAGATAGGCGGGCCGGGCTTTAGCGCCTCGGTGCCCGCGAGTGGGTAGAGCCAATCAGCCAGATTCGAGATGAGAAGCGGAAATGCAGCGAGCTTGGGCAGATTCGAGTTGCGTGGATCGAATGTAAGAACCACGATACGCTGGCCGTCGCGCTCGCCCGCGAGCAAGAGTGGACCTTGCGCCGCCTCAACCACAGGCTGCAACCAGGAATTGGCGTCCAGCACACTCGCACGCTGCACCAGTAGAGCGCCGAGATCCAAACCCGCAAGGAATGGGTGCGTAGAGTTTGCACCCAGGGGAACGGCATCCATCATGCTGCCGCGCAATGGCAAGAAGCTGCCTTGAGGGTTCACGAGCAGCAAACTTCCAGCCGGAAGGGGGTCGGGAACGTTACCTTCTACAATGGTGAAGGCAATATCGCCTGTAACCTTCTGCTCTGTGACCGCCTCAAGGCCGGGTATAGCGGCAATGACGCGGCTGTAAAGATCAGGTTGAGTAGACTTTACTAGCACCTTGTGCTGCCCCGCCGCAGGGAGGAAAATCGCCGCGCTATCGTCAACAGCTAGAGCATCATTCGGGCTCAGGTTTATGCTAAAGCCTGCTGTGCCTGCGGGTAGCTGCCATGTAAAGTCTGCGTGGCCGCCTGCTGGCATGGTCACATTGCGCTGAGGCAAGGGCACTGTGTCAGCGAAGGCCGATACCTGCACCGCAGCCTCCGAGCCGCTCAGATTCTCCACATGCGCATAGGCTACGTAGCCTGGGCTGCCGTCGGGGGGCTGCTGCGCATTTAGCACCGTAATAGCTCTGTTATCCCGCTTTGAACCTACTGGTATAAAGCGGATAGATGAAGGCAAACCCTCTGTGGCGAGAGGGTCGAAAGCTCCATCCGAGATGAGCACTGTCGCTATACCACCGGCATAGCCTTCGGGTCTGCGTGCCAGCCCTGCCGCTATATCGAGGGCTGAAGATATAGCCGCCCTGCCCGCGCCAGGCTGCATGGCGGTCAGGGCGCGTTCCAGGTCGGAACGCGTGCATGCCGAGCAAGCTGTGGTGACAGCTGCACCTATGCGCAGCAGAGTAGCGCGGTCCTGAGCTTGCATACCGGAGGCCACCTGCCGCGCCTGGTCCTTCGCCTGCTCAAATCTGGTCGTGCCGGCGTTTATGGTCTGCATACTGCCCGAAGCGTCGAGCAATATTAATAAGTGCCGAGGGGCAGGCGAGGCAAAGGCTGGGCGAAGCAAGGCGGCCACGCCCACAGCCAGCAGCAATGCCTGAAGAAGCATAAGCAGCGACATAGGTGGGCGGCGAATATGAGCGGTGGAGCGAGCGACCTGTGGCAGCGCCTCCCAGAGGCGAAGGCTCGGCACAACGCGACGCTGTGGTTTTGGCCTGAAGATGTAAAGAGTGATAAGAGCAGGGATAAGCAAGAGCCAGGGCAATGCTCCGAGGTTCAGCCAATTCATACCGCCACGCGCCTTCGCCGGAGCAGGTCAAGGACGACGCGCTCAACGTCCCAATCGCTCTGCACCAGTATGTAGCCCGCGCCCTGCGACCGGCACCACTCTTCGGTTTCAGCCATCCATCGGCGCAGCCTCGATGAATACTCGGCCACCGCCTCTTTGCCCAGATGTATTTCCATAATGCGCCCTGTCTCGCTATCTATTAGCTCAAGGTCGCCGACTTCGGGAGGCGTTAGCTCTTCAGGACTGAGGATGTGGAGCAAAGTCACCTGGAATCCCGCAGCCGTAAGTTGGCGCACACCTCCTTTGTAGCCGTCTAGTAGCAAGTCAGAAATAAGGACGGCAATCCGCCCTTGCCCGCGCCCTGTGCTCCAACCGCCAAGTATCTGGTCGAATTGCGCGGCAGAGCCTGTACGCAGCTCCTGCAAGTAGCGAAAGAGCTTACCAGCCTCCGCCCTGCCTCTGACAAGTTGCTGGGAAGATAGCGCCTGCCGGCCGGCATCGTTCGCGCTCTCATCTTGCCCAGACGCTCCCGGTGCGCTCACCACCACGTTGTCAAGGTGTGCCAGGGCTACATAGCCGAGGGCGGCGGCCAGCCTGCGCGCTGCGAAGAAGTTGGAAGGCTCGCCTGATGCCATCGAAGGGCTGGCGTCCACAAGCAGGTAGAGGGTGGTGT